>NZ_BAAALT010000371.1:0-11964 GCF_039528515.1 Luedemannella flava | reverse complement strand
TCGTGCGGCGTCGCCGGCGCTGCCGCCCGGGCCAGCAGGGGGACCAGTTCGGGCGGGCCGGACCGGCCACCGTTGAGGAGCGCCTCCGCGGTGGCGTCGTCGAGAAATCGGGAGTCATCGGTACCCATGTCGTCTCTTTCAGCGCCGGAGCGCCCGAACGTGTCACGCACGGTTCGGTCCCCTCCTCGTCCGTCCCGCCCGCGAACGCGGCCGACGCCTGCCTCACCAGGCGGCCCGCCAGGGTCCGCAGGCCGCGGTACGCGGCCATGCGCACGGCGCCGGGTCGCTTGCCCAGGATCTCGCCGGCGCTCGCGGCGTCGAGCCCCATGACCGCCCGCAGCAGGACCGCCTCCGCCTGGTCGGGCGGCAGCGAGGCGATCAGCGCGAGCGCGGCCTCGGTGCCCAGCGCGTCCATGGCCCGTGCCTCGGTGTTCTCGTCGGCGGGCAGGTCGGCGAACTCCTCGCCGGCGGTCGGGACGGCCGGCCGCCGGCGCTGGCGACGCAGGTGGTCCAGCGCGCGGTGCCGGGCGATCGTCACGGCCCAGCGCCGGAACCCGTCGCCGTCACCCTGGAACGAGCGGATGTCCCGGGCGATCTGCTCCCACGCCTCGGCGGCCACGTCCTCCGCGTCGCCCCCGACCAGGCCGGTCAGGTAGCGCAGCAGGCCGGGCTGCAGATGCCGGTAGACCGAGCGGAAGCCGTCCTCGTCGCCGAGGCGCGCGCGGGCGACCGCGGCCGTCAGGTCCGCCGGGGGTTGGGGGTTCACCGGCGACATCATGCGTCATGTGCGGCACCGGGAAAAGTCCTCGTCCGAGTGGCGTCGGCTTTCCGATGGTTCCGACTTAGGCGGTACGCACCCAATGTCGGTGCCGCGTGAAGGTTCCCACCGGCGCATCGGGTCGATGCAGGTCGGAGCCCGTCCGCCCGGCCCGTACCACGAATGTATGTGATGGAATCGATGCGTAGGGTCTGGTATTGCCGCAGAGACCCCCCACTCTCAGGAGGCAACTGGGCTCATGCCGCTCGGCGACTCCATCACCGACGGTTTCAATATCCCCGGTGGCTAGGGCCGGGCACGCTCGGCGACCACGATCACGCCGGCTACACCGGATGGCGCGTCGACCAGATCGACGCGAACATCGTGAGCTGGCTGCACTGAACCTTTGCTGAACTGTCGTGGGACCTCTGTGGAACCTCTGCTGCAACACGACTTCCGCGGTGATGTCGGCCCTCGACGGCGCTCAGCCGGCGGGCCGCCGGTGCCAGAACTGGCGCGGGGCGAAGCCGTCGCGGCGCAGCCAGTGCTCGGTGTAGACGATCCGCTCCGCCTCGACGACCACGAGGGTGTCCGCCGGCGGTTCGGACAGCGACAGGCCCCGCTCGGCGTGCTCGTTCTCCCACCGGAACGCCGGCCACCAGCGCTCCCGGTCGGGGTCGTCCGGGCCGAGCACGCGGGCCGTGCCGAACACCTGCGCACCCCGACTGCTGGCCAGCCCAACGAGCGGCGCGAAGATGCCCACGGACACGCGCGGGTCGGCGGCGATGTTGCGCATCTTGGGGGAGCGCGGCGCGGCGGTGAACAGCACCGCGAAGCCCAGCGGGTAGTAGCGCACCGGCGTCGCCAGCGGCCCGTCCGCGCCCATCGTCGCGAGTACACACATGTTCTGGGACGACAGCAGGTGGAGGATGCGCTCCTCCAGCAGGGGGCGGTCCAGCCGCCTTGTCGGGGTGGGACCGGACAGCCAGGGGAACGTCTGCGGAGCCATCCGCCCAAGGCTAGAAGGCCACCGGGTCGCGGATGATGGGGCAGGTCATGCAGTGGCCGCCGCCGCGGCCGCGGCCGAGTTCGGCGCCGACGATCGTGATGACCTCGACGCCGGCCTTGCGGAGCAGCGTGTTCGTCAGTGTGTTGCGGTCGTAGGTGAACACGACGCCGGGCTCCAGGGCGACCGCGTTGTTGCCGCTGTCCCACTGCTGGCGCTCGGAGGCGTACACGTCGCCGCCCGTCTCGATGACCCGCAGTTCCCGCAGGCCGAGTGCCTCGGCCACGACGTCGACGAACGCGCGCGAGCCGTGGTCGATGATCTCCAGGCCCGGTGACCTGTCCGCGGGCCGCAGGGAGAACGTGTGGACGGCGTCCATGATCGTCGGGTACAGGGTGACGATGTCGCGGTCGGCGAACGTGAACACGGTGTCCAGGTGCATCGCGGCCCGCAGCTTGGGCATCCCGGCGATGATGACGTGGTCGGCCGCGCCCTGGGCGAACAGCGCCGCCGAGACCTGCGAGATGGCCTGCCGCGAGGTGCGTTCGCTCATGCCCATGAGGACGACGCCGTTGCCGACGGGCATGATGTCGCCGCCCTCGAACGTCGCCTGGCCCCACTGCCGCTCGGGGTCGCCCCACCATACGGTCGAGCCGACGAAGTCCGGGTGGAACTCGTAGACCGCCTTCATGAGCAGCGTCTCGTCGTGGCGCGCCGGCCAGAACAGCGGGTTGAGGGTCAGGCCGCCGTAGAGCCAGCACGTCGTGTCGCGGGTGTAGAGCGTGTTGGGCAGCGGCGGCATCAGGTACTCGCGCGCGCCGGTCGACTCGCGGGCCATCGTCACGTACTCGGGCCGGAAGCCCTCCGGCAGGTCGCTGGTGGCCAGCCCGCCGATCAGGAACTCGGCGAGCTTGCGGGGTTCGAGCGACTCCAGGAACGTGCGGGTGTCGTCGACGAGCCCGAGCCCGACCTCGTTGGGCACGATCTTCCGGTCGAGCAGCCACGACTTCGCCGCGGGGATGGCCACGGTCTGGGCGAGCAGCTCGTGCAGCTCGACCACGTCGACGTCGCGCTGGCGCAGCTTGTTGACGAAGTCGGCGTGGTCGCGCTGGGCGTTCTCCACCCACATCACGTCGTCGAACAGGAGGTCGTCGGCGTTGGTCGGGGTGAGCCGCCGGTGGGCCAGGCCCGGCGCGCAGACCAGCACCTTGCGCAGCCGGCCGACCTCGGAATAGACGCCGTAGCTCGACGAGACGGGCTTGTCCTGCGTGCTCACGCTGGCCTCCTTGGCGCAGTGGTCGGGGTCAGATGCTGATCCAGCCGGCGGACAGGGCGACGATCCCGACGACCGCGCCCGCGACGGAGATGACGAACAGCACGAGCTCGCCGGGGGAGAACAGGCGTCGGCCCTGCTCGCGGCGTGCGATGGCGAACAGGATCGTGGCCGGGGCGTAGATGATGAACGACAGGAGTACGAACTTCAGGCCGGCCGCGAACAGCAGGAACAGGATGTAGCCGGTCGCCACCACGCCGATGGCCAGCTGCTCGCCGGTCCCGCGCGCCACCCCGGCGCGGCCGAGGGCCACCTTCACCGCGTACGCCGCCGCCAGCAGGAACGGGATCAGGGTGAGCGCGCTGGTCAGGTCGAGGGCGAAGCTGAACGCGTCCTCGGAGAAGAGGGTGACGACGAGGAACAACTGCGCCAGGACGGTCGACATGACCAGGGCCGGGACGGGCACGTCGGCGGCGTTGACGCCACGCAGGAAGCGCGGCATGTCGTTGTCCTTGGCGGCGACGAACAGCACCTCGGCCGCCATGAGCGTCCACGCCAGGTACGCCCCGAGCACCGAGATGATCAGCCCGATGCTGACGAAGACCTTCCCCCAGGTGCCGACGGCCTCCTCGAGCACGCCCGCCATCGACGGCTGGCGCAGTTGGGCGAGCTCCTCCATCGGCATGATGCCGTACGAGACGACGGTGACCGAGGCGAAGACGGCGAAGACCGACAGGAAGCCCAGGATGGTCGCGCGGCCCACGTCCTCGCGGCGCTGGGCGTGCCGGGAGTACACGCTCGCGCCCTCCACGCCCAGGAACACGAACACCGTGACCAGCATCGTCCCGGCCACCTGGTCGAACAACGACCCGTACGCCTCGCCCTTGAAGTTGTCGGCGAACACCTTCGGGTCGAGGTAGAACAGCGCGATCAGGACGAACACCAGGATCGGTACGAGCTTGGCGACGGTGACGATCCGGTTGATCGCCGCGGCCTCCTTGACGCCCTGTTTGATGAGGAAGAAGAACGCCCACAGGCCGACCGTCGACAACCCGAAGGCGAGCAACGTGTCGCCCTCGCCCAGCGCCGGCCAGACGGCGCCGACCGTCGACATGATGAGCACCCAGTAGGTGACGTTGCCGACGCAGGCGCTGGCCCAGTAGCCGAAGGCGGAGAAGAAGCCGGGGTACTCGCCGAAGCCCGCCTTGGCGTAGGCGTAGACGCCGGCGTCGAGCTCCGGCTTGCGTACCGCCAGGGTCTGGAAGACGAACGCGAGCATGAGCATGCCGGAGCCCGCGACGACCCAGGCGATCAGTGCGCCGGCGACGCCGGTCTCCTGGGCGAAACGGCGCGGCAGGGAGAAGACGCCGGCGCCGACCATCGAGCCGACCACCATCGCGGTCATGGTCCAGAACGTCAGCTTGGCCGTCGTCGGCGTCTGCGCGGGTCCGGTCGTGGTCACGATGGCGGCACCTTTTCAATCCTGAAGCCCGTGATCCCGTAGAGCACGCTCAGGCCCGGGCTGGCGTAGTTGAAGATGGCGTAGGGCAGGTACGACAGCGTCGGCACGCCCAGCACGGCGCCCATGAACGCGCCGCACGAGTTCCACGGCACGAGCGCCGACGTGACCGTGCCGCTGTCGGCGGCCAGGCGGGACAGGTTCGTCGGCGCGAGCCCGCGCTTGGCGAACTCGACCCGGAACACCTTCGACGGCAGCACCAACGCGATGTACTGGTCGCCGGCCACGATGTTGAGCCCGAAGCCGCAGGCGAAGACCGTCGCGAAGAGCCGCCCGGTGCTGCGCGCCGACCGGATCATCGGGTCGACCAGGCGCGCGATCAGCCCGAACTCCTCCAGGATCGCGCCGAACGTGACCGCGCCGATGATGAGCCACAGCGTCAGCAGCATGCTGTCCATGCCGCCCCGCGACAGCAGCTGGTCGATCTCGGCGATCCCCGAGCTGATCTCGAAGCCGTTGGCCATGGCCAGCCAGATGCCCTTGATCGAGCCGACCACGGGGTTCTCGTCGCTGCCGACGAACCCCCGCATCACGTCCGCCTGCAGGAACGCCCCGAGGACCCCGGCGAACAGGGCCGACGCCATCAACGCGAGCGTCGCCGGCACCTTCCGGATGGACAAAAATGCCAGGAGTACGAGCGGCAGCAGGTTCCACGCCGTGATGCGGTAGATCCCGTCGAGGCTCTGCAGCTCGATCTCCTCGCCGACCGGGTTGTGCACGTCGGGCGCGCCGGTCAGGCTCAGGATCAGGAACACCACGAATGCGATGATGAACGCGGGGATCGACGTCCAGGCCTGGCGCTTGATGTGCGCGTGCACGTCGACGCCC
The DNA here is from genome assembly GCF_039528515.1 of Luedemannella flava. NCBI lineage: Bacteria > Bacillati > Actinomycetota > Actinomycetes > Micromonosporales > Micromonosporaceae > Luedemannella > Luedemannella flava. Next base: position 6,581 of record NZ_BAAALT010000371.1, on the reverse strand, counting down.
ACCAACTGCGCGGTGAGCACGGTCGTCTCGGACAGCGGCGAGAGTTTGTCGCCCAGGTACGCCCCGGAGATCACCGCGCCGGCCGTGATGGCGGGGGTGACGCCGACCATGGTCGCGACGCCGACCAGTCCGACGCCGATCGTCCCGGCGGTCGTCCACGAGCTGCCGATGCTCATCGCGATGACGCCGCAGATCAGGGCGGTCGCGGCGTAGTACCACGACGGCGACAGCACCTGGATGCCGTAGTAGACGAGGGTGGGGATGGTGCCGGACAGGTTCCACACCCCGATCAGCGCGCCGACCGCGAGCAGGATCAGCACGGCGCTGGTGATGGACGTGAACGCGGCTCGCGCGGCCCGCTCGACGTCGGCCCACGTGTGGCCGTTGCGCATCCCGATGAGCGCGGCGACGAGGACGCACAGGATGAGCGCGACCTGGATCGGGCCGTCGAGCGCGTCGAGCCCGAACAGCGCGAGCGACCCGGCGATGAGGCCGGCGAGGGAGACCAGCGGGATCAGCGCGTCGGCCAACGACGGCTCGCGCACGGGCCGGGGCTGGGGCTGGGGCTCTTCCGGTTCGGTCATCCCTCCCTCCCCGCGTGATGTGGACGGTATGGAACTGATACTCAGTATTGCGGGGTTGCTGGCGCTTTGATCAGCTATTACCGGAACCGGGAGCGTTGCGGCTCGGTTGGTGGCCTGGCTGTGCGCCGCATCGGCCGTGGCCGGGCTTGGCCCTGCGCCACATGTGCATGTGTGGCGGCCTGACCGCGGGGCTGCACGCCAGATGTTCACATCTGGCGAGGTCGCCGCCTTGCGCGTTCGCCAGAAGTGAGCTTTTGGCGGGGTTGGGGTGGGCGCGGGCCGCCAGATGTGAGCTTTTGGCGGGGTTGGGGTGGCTACGGGTCGCCAGATGTGAGCTTTTGGCCCGGGGTTGGGGTGGGCGCGGGCCCCCAGATGTGCACTCTTCGGGTGTCCGGAGCTGGCTGCGTCTTTCGTGGTCGTCATCCTGAAGAACGCCGGTGTGCGTCGCTACCGGGTGACGGAGCCAGCGGCGGTCCGGGGACCGCCGCTGGTCGGAAGTGCCGATGGCGCTACGGCGCGCTGGCGAGGACGCGCTCTAGTGCGGGGTCAGCACTTAGCTCCCGTGCACTTCGCCGGCTCGGGTCGCGACTCCTCCGCGCGCTCCGACGCGTTGAAGAACGCGGCGAGCACGATCGCGATGACGAACCCGATGAAGAGGTTCTTCACGGTTACCTCCGGTAGTGGCCCAACAACCGTCAGTTGCAGAAACGGTACGGTCTGTAAGACCGGACGCACCGTGATCACGCATGAGTGAACGGGTTCAGTCACCGTCGGTGGAGGTTGGCAATTCCCTAGTGACTAAGTAGGGTATACATCGCGCCCATCGAACCTCCGAGAGGACACGGCCATGGCCTACCAGATCGGCGACACCGTCGCCCCGTTCACGCTGCCCCGGGCCGAGGGTGGTGACCTGACCGTCGACCCGTCGGCGGCCCCGGCGACCGTCGTGGTCTTCACGGCGAACCACTGCCCGTACGCGCTGGCGTGGCACGAGCGCGTACAGCAGGTGGCCCGCGACTACGCCGACCAGGGCGTCGCGGTCATCCAGATCAACCCGAACAACCAGGTCACGCACCCTAACGACTCGACGGCGGCCAGCGCGCGGCGGGTCGCGGACGGCCACTTCGCCGGGCCGTACCTGCGCGACGAGCCCCAGGAGGTCACCCGCACGTGGGGCGCGGAGAAGACCCCGGACGTGTTCATCGTCGACCGGTCCGGCGCGCTGGTCTACCGGGGCGCCCCGGACGCCGACCACGACGACGAGTCGCAGCGGGCGACCTACATCCGCCAGGCGCTCGACGACCTTCTCGCCGGCCGGCCCGTGGCGCTGTCCGAGACGCCGCCGAAGGGCTGCGGCGTGAAGTGGCGCACCGAGACCGTGACGATCGGGTCGTGACGACCATCGAGCTGCTCGCCTGGTCGGGCTGCCCGTCGCACGAGGAGGCGCGCGAGCGCCTCCTCGTGCTGCTGGGCGAGCTTGGCCGGCCGGACGTCGAGGTGCGCGTGCGGTGGGTCGAGACCGACGAGGAGGCCGCCGAGGTCGGCTTCGTCGGCTCGCCCACGTTCCGGTGGCAGGGCAGCGACCTGCTGCCGCCGGACGCGGCCGAGCACGTCGGGCTCACCTGCCGCGTCTACCGCCGCCGCGACGGCCGCTTCTCCCCGCTGCCCGACCCCGAGGACCTGCGCGACGCGGTGGCCCGGGCGGTCACCGACCGCGCAGGACCTTGACGGCGATGGCCGGGGAGAGCAGCTTCTGCGGCGGGTCGATCAGGTTCGCGACCCGCAGGAACGCGCGGCCCACCGAGGCGTCGCGCGCCGCGACGCGGTGCAGCCGGCCGATGTACCAGTTGAGGAACCTCACCTGCCCGGTACGCGGCCCGACGACGCTGTCGAAGCGAAGGTCCGCCGTGACGGAGATGCTCCACGGGATCGCGACGATCTTCGCCGCCGTCCGGAAGTACCGCCGGGGTAGGTCCTCCCGCCCGGCCGCGAGGCACTCGCGCAACGCGTGCGCCTCCACCGCCGCGGTGGTCATACCCTGGGCGTACGCCGGATTGAGCGCGCACAGCGCGTCCCCGACGACGACCAGTCCGGCGGGGAACCGGCGCAGCTTGTCGTAGCGGCGCCACGTGCTGGCCGGCAGCCGCATGCGGTGCGGCGCCTCGATCTGCTCGGCGTCCGCGATGACCCGGTGCAGGTCCGGTACGGGCAGCCCCGCCGCGTACTCCAGGTAGCCCTCGGGGTGCAGCGGCGCGACGTCGTCGCCCATGCCCATGAGGGTGACCATCCACCGGTCGTTCTCGACGCCGAGGACGACGCCGCCGCGCGGGTTGCCGGCGGCCAGCCCGACCACGACGCACGCGCCGTCGAAGTCGTCCGGCTTGCGCCGGTAGCTGGCCGAGACGTAGGTCAGGCCCGCGTCGACCTTCTCCTCCTCGGGCGCGTCGTAGCCGAGCTCGCGCAGCCACGTCGGGCCGCGGTTGGTGCGGCCGCTCGCGTCGACCACGAGATCGGCGTCGAGCACCGACGGGGTGCCGTCGGCCAGGACGCGCACGCCGGTGACCGTCGTCGCGGCGTCGTCGGCGACCAGGCCGGTCACCTCGGCGCCCGTGACGATCGAGACGCCGGTGAGACGCGTGCGGACGTACCACTCCAGCAGCGGGCGGCTCACCGACAGACAGATCATGTCGGCCGGCTCACGGCGCATGAGGATGCCGTCGTTGATCCAGGCGACGTCGCGCTGGGCGTCGCAGAGCACCGCGCCGTGCTCGCGCACGAGCTCGTCGGTGAGGCCCGGGAAGAAGTCCTCCAGGATCTCGCGGCCCCGGGCGAGCAGGCCGTGCGCGTGCCGGCTCTGCGGCACGGCGCGTCTGGGTAGCGGTTCGTCGGGCAGCGCGTCCCGGTCCACGACGGTGACCCGGGCGAAGGTCTCGGTGAGGACCCGGGCGGCGAGCAGGCCGGCCATGCTGGCGCCGATCACGACCGCGTGCCCGGTTCGCTGTGCGTTCATCTCTGGCTCCCTTGTGAGGTTGTCCGTCACACGGTGGGCCAGGGTCCTTGCCGTCGACTTGGCGCGCGCTTGGGCGCGACTTCGCGCGCCGACGGGATCGGGTGGCCCGCGACGAGCAGCCCGTCCGGGTCCACGGCGGCCCGGATCGCGCGCAGCCGCGGCCATGCCGCCGGGTCGTAGCCGGCGCTGACGTCGCCGCGCCCGGCGGTGAGCGCCAGGTAGCGCCGGCCGGTCGCATAGGGTGCGGCCGCCTCGAACAGGCCGCGACTGCCCGGCCTCGCGACGAGCAGGAACGCGCCGTCCACATGGGACACGGCGCCGCCCGTGGGGAGCGGTCGACCCAGCGCCCCGCCGAGGTGGCGCAGCTCCAGCCCGCCGGTCCCGGCCGCGGCCAGCAGCGCCGCCACCCCGGCCCCGTCGAGCTGGCGCAGCGCCAGCGACTCGCGCCCGTCGTCGGGGCGGGGTCCCTCGGGCTCCAGGTGCAGGCGGGCCAGCGCGGCGGCCGGGACCCGCGCGAACGTGTCGACCTCCGGCCGCAGCCCGCGCAGCGGCGCCAGCGCGGCGCCCGCCGGCCCGAGCACCGCCCCGTTGACGACCAGGAGCTGGCGACCCCTCAGGTCGGTCAGGGCACCCGGCGCCGGCATCACGCGCGCCGCGGTGGTCACCGTCTCCGGCGCGCTCGCGGCCCAGTCAACCCAGGCGGCGAGTACGCGCTCAGCGCGCGCCGCGTCCCAGGCGAGCAGCCCGGCGTGCACCTCGGGCACGGGGTGCAGGGCGAACTCGAGCGCGGTCACCACCCCGAAGTTGGCGCCCCCGCCGCGCAGCGCCCAGAACAGGTCCGCCTCGTGGTCGGCGTCGGCCCGGACCGCGTCCCCACCCGCGGTGACCAGCTCCACGGCCGTGATCGCGTTCGACTGCAGGCCCAGCGCGCGGCCGTACCAGCTCAACCCGCCGGACAGCGAGAACCCGACCACGCCGACGTCCGGCGCGGCCGGGTGCAGCGCGGCGAGCGGCGAGACCGCGTCGACGACGTCGACCCACAGCATGCCCGCGCCCACCCGCGCGCGCCGGGCCGCCCGGTCGACGCTCAGGCCGGTCATCGCGGCCGTACGCAGCAGGATCGTGTCGTCCAGCGGGCCGAGCGCGTCCGCGTGGTGGCCGGTGCCCTGCGAGGCGACCCGCAGCCCGACCGCGCGTGCCGCGCGCAGCAGCGCCGCGACCTCCGCCGGGTCGGCCGGGTACGCCACGGCGGCGGGCCGCTGGTCGACCGCCGTGTTCCACGCCGTACGGGCCAGGTCGTACGCGGGGTCGCCGGGCAGGTGCACCGCCCCGCCGCACAACCCGCGCAGCGTCACCTGGGCGGCCGATGGCCCCACCGGGCCCTCCCATCACCGTGATTGTTCCGGTGGTGACGGTGCCCCGGGGCACTTGGCGGTGACTTACCGCCGACTGACCTTAAGGTCAGCCCGCGAGGCCGCGCTCGCGCAGCGCGGCCAGGGTCGCGCGGACCAGGCTCGGCGTGGTGAGCAGCGCCTGCGCGATGGCGAGCTCGTCGGCACCCGCGGCCGCGAGCTCCGCGACCCGCCGCTCGGTGCGCGTCAACCCCGCCCCCTCGGCGGGCGGGGGCAGCGGCACGCCGAGCGCCTCGAGCCGGGCGCCCACCGACGCGCGCAGCCCGTCCGCGCCGCACCGCTGCGCGATGTCGTAGGCCTCGACCAGCAGCGGCGCGGCGTCGTCACCCAGCGCGGCCAGGGCGGCCAGCGCGCGGGCGTACTCCAGGCGGGCGCGGCCGCCGGCCAGCAGGTCGACCGCCTCGCGCAGCTCGTCGGCGCCCGCGTCGCCCTTCGCCTCGCCCAGGACGCGCAGCGTCCGGCCCACGAGGCTCGGCGTCCCCCACACCCGGGCGGCGGCCAGTTCCGCCGCGAACAGGTCGAGCGCCTCGTCGCGGCGGCCGAGGCCGAGCAGCGCCCGGCCGCGCAGTGTGCGTGTGGGCCGCCAGACCGGGTTGCGGGTGGCCCGCTGGACCATGCGGACCTCGTCCAGGGCGGCCAGCGCCGCGTCGAAGTCGCCCTCCACGATGAGCAGGTGTGCCTGCGCCTCGCGGAACAGGCGCAGACCGTCGCCGAAACGCGCGCGTTCGTCGCGCACGCGGTCGACGAAGGCCCGCGCGCCCGCGACATCGCCCTGGTCGAGCATGATGCCGATCGCGTACGCCTCGCCGTAGGGCACCCCGATGTCGGAGCCCCAGGTCAGCGACAGCTCGTTCGCCGTGGTGACCGACTCGAGCGCGGCGCGCAGCTCGCCGCGCTCCCACTCGGCGTACCCGCGCCACAGGTGGGTGGCCAGCGCGGTGAACATCGCCCCGCGCTCGTGGGCGTGCGCGAGCGCGCCGTCCCAGAACGCGGTCGTGTCCTCCTCGGCCAGGTGCAGCACGATCCCGGCGACCACCCACAGCAGCCCGGTGTCCACCTCGATGAGGGAGCCGTCCGCGAGCGCGAACCGGGCCAGCTCGACGGCCCGCGCCCGGTCCGTACCGTCGACCAGCGCCTCCCAGGCGAGGTCGGCGGCGAGCATCCGGGCGCCCGGGCCCTCGCCGGAGACGACCGGCTCGCCGATCCGCCAGACCTTCGGGTCGATGTCGTGCATGTAGCCGCCGATGCGCTCCAGGCCCCACAGCCCCTGGCGCTCGTCGACGAGGTCGTCCGGCAGCTCCCCGGCCGCGCGGGCCGCGAACGCCGTCGCCGACCCGGGGGTGCCCGCGAAGACCATGGTGCGGGCCAGCATCTGCGCCACGGCGCCGCGCCGGGCCGGCTCCTCGATCAGGTGGTACGCCTCGCGCAGGTGGCCGATCGCGGCGGGCCCGTCGCCCATCGTCTCCAGGCGACCGAGCTCCAGCAGGATCGCGGCGCGCGCCTCGGCCGGCGGCGGTTCGAGCAGGGCGCGCCGCAGGTAGCGGGCGGCCGCGTCGGGCGCGGCCCGGTCGGCGG
>NZ_BAAALT010000370.1:0-8684 GCF_039528515.1 Luedemannella flava | reverse complement strand
GCGCGGTCACCGCCGACGACGTCGCGGCCGGCGCCGCCGAGGGCGACGTGGCCTGCATCAGGCTCATCCGCGACGGCGGCCGCCGCGTCGGCGACGTGCTCGCCGGCCTGGTCAGCTTCATCAACCCGTCGATGATCGTGATCGGCGGCGGCCTGGCCGGACTCGGCCACATCCTGCTCGCCGAGATCCGCAGCGTCGTCTACCGCCGCTCGCTCCCCCTCGCGACCAACAACCTGCCGCTCGTCATGTCGGAGCTCGGCCCCCGCGCCGGCGTCGTCGGCGCCGCGTACCTGGCCTCCGAACTAGCCTTCGAGCAGCCGTCATGACAGAAAACGTCCTCAAGCTCACCGACGTCGTGAAGACATTTCCGGGCGTCAAGGCACTCGACGGCGTCGAGCTGGAAGTAAACAGCGGCGAGGTGCACTGCCTGCTCGGGCAGAACGGCGCCGGCAAGTCCACCCTCATCAAGGTGCTCTCCGGCGTGCACCGCCCCGACGGCGGGCGCGTGGAGTGGCAGGGCGCCGAGGTCACCTTCGCCAGCCCGCAGGCCGCCATGAAGGCCGGCATCGCGACGATCTACCAGGAGCTCGACCTCGTGGACGGGCTCACCGTCGCGGAGAACATCTTTCTCGGCAATGAACCCCGTACCCTCGGATTTGTCCACAGAAGCCGCGCGCGCCGGGACGCCACCGCGATCCTGGCCCGGCTCGGACATCCGGAGATCCCCGCAGCCCGCGAGGTCGGCAAGCTGCCGTCGGCGGCCAAGCAGATCGTCAGCATGGCGCGGGCGCTCTCCCGCGAGGCGCGGCTGCTCATCATGGACGAGCCGAGCGCGGTGCTCGCCCACGACGAGGTCGCGAACCTGTTCCGGGTGATCCGGGAGCTGACCGCGCAGGGCATCGCGGTCATCTACATCTCGCACCGGCTCGACGAGATCCGCGAGATCGGCGACCGGGTCACCGTCCTCAAGGACGGGCGGACCACGGCCGCGAACCTCGACGCCCGCACGACTCCCACCCGCGAGCTGGTCGGCAGGATGACGGGCAGATCCATCGAGTACGTCTTCCCGCCGCGCCCCGAGGTCGCGCAGCGCGGCGAGCCGCTGCTCACCGTCGACGGCCTGAGCCGTGCGGGCGAGTTCGCCGACGTGTCGTTGACCGTCCACAGTGGCGAGATCGTCGGCATCGCGGGCCTGGTCGGCTCGGGGCGCTCGGAGCTGCTGGAGACCATCTTCGGCGCGCGGAAGGCGCACGGCGGGACGGTCACGGTCGACGGCCGGTCGCTGCGACCCGGCAGTGTCGCTGCGGCCGTGCGCGCGGGCCTCGGCCTCGCGCCGGAGGAGCGCAAGAGTCAGGCGCTCATCCTGGCCGACCCGATCTACCGGAACGTGACCCTGGCCAGCGGCGGGCGCTTCACCACGGCGGGATTCACCCAGGCGGCCCGCGAGCGGGCGGCCGTGGAGCCGGTCGCCGAGTCGCTCGACCTGCGGCCGCGCGACGTGAGACGGCCGGTCCGGACCCTGTCCGGCGGCAACCAGCAGAAGGTGGTCGTCGGGCGCTGGCTCCTCGGCGGCACCCGGCTGCTGATTCTGGACGAGCCGACCCGGGGCGTCGACGTGGGCGCCCGGGCGGAGCTCTACCAGGTGATCCGGCGGCTCGCCGACGAGGGCGTGGGCGTCCTGCTCGTGTCCAGCGAGGTGCCGGAGGTGCTCGGTCTCGCCGACCGGGTGCTGGTGATGCGGGAGGGCCGCGTGGTCCGCGAGGCGCCCGCCACCGAACTCGACGAACACACCGTTCTCGACCTCGTCATGGCGGGGTCACTCCTCGAAGGGAGCCTGCCGTGACCGCCACCACCGTCGGAGTAACGGCGCACTCGGGATGGTGGCGCAGTGACCGCAGCGAGCCCGTGCGGCGCAACCTCGGGCTCGTTGCGGTCCTGCTGATCCTCTACACGATCGGGGCGATCACCCACCCGGAGATCTTCCTCGACGCCGACCGGCTGTGGTCCAACGAGCTGACCGTCCTCAAGCAGGCGTCCAGCATCGGAGTGATCACGGTCGGCATGACGTTCGTGATGATCGCGGGCGGCATCGACCTGTCGGTCGGCGCGCTGCTCGCGCTGGCCAGCGTCTGGTGCACCACGCTCGCGACCCAGTCCTACGGCGTCGGGGTCATGATCTTCGTGGCGCTGGCCGTCGGCGCCGGCGCGGGCGTCGTCAACGGCGTCCTCATCGCGTACGGCCGGCTCGTGCCGTTCATCGCCACACTCGCGCTGATGGTGGCCGCCCGGGGCCTGGCGCAGAAGATCTCCGGGAAGCTCACACAGATCAACACGGTCGACGCGCTCAACCAGATCGCGATCGACAAGGTGCTCGGCATACCCGTACTCGTGCTCATCATGCTCGGGGTCGGGGCGCTGGGCTGGCTGCTGCTCAACCGCACCACGTTCGGCCGGCACACCTTCGCCATCGGCGGCAACCCCGAGGCGGCCCGGCTCGCCGGCATCCCGATCCGCCGCCACACCGTCATGCTGTACGCGCTGTCGGGCCTCTGCTGCGGCATCGCGGCGCTCATCGTCACCGCCCAGGCCACGGCCGGCTCGTCCGACCACGGCAACCTCTACGAGCTGCAGGCCATCGCCGCGGCGATCATCGGGGGCACGGCGCTCTCCGGGGGTCGCGGCACGATCGTCGGCTCGCTGCTCGGCGTCCTCGTGTTCACCCAGATCACGAACCTGTTCATCATCAACAACCTGCAGCTCGAATGGCAGCTGATCGCCCAGGGCGCCATCATCGTCGGCGCCGTCCTCGTCCAGCAGTTCCGGGTCTCTCAGCTGCGCCGAAATTAGTCCGGCCATCACCCCAGGCGACCGTCGCGATCGACGGTGGCCAGGCCCCGCACACCCTCATTCAGGAGGCCACCCTCATGAACACTGACCTGTCCCGGCGTCGGATCCTGCTCGGCGGCGCGACCATCGCCGGCGCGGGCCTGCTCGCGGCGTGCACGTCCAACGAGCCGGAGAAGCCCGCCAACACCGGGCAGACCGGCGCGGCCGCCACCGGCGCCAACGCGGCGCCCGGCGCGACCGTCACCATCGGCTTCTCCGCCCCGGCCGCCGACCACGGCTGGATCCGGGCCATCACCGACAACGCGAAGGCCCAGGCGGCCAAGTACTCCGACGTCAAGCTCACCCAGGTCGACGCCGGCAAGGACGCGCCCGCCCAGATCGCCGCGCTGGAGGCGCTCATCGCGCAGAAGCCGACCGTGATCGTCCTGCTCCCACAGGACGGCGCGCAGCTGACCGCGACCGGTAGGAAGGCCATGGAGGCGGGCATCCCGGTGGTCAACCTCGACCGGGAGTTCTCCGACGCGGCCGCCTCGTTCACGCTCATCAAGGGCGACAACTACGGCATGGGTGTCTCCGCCGGGCACTACATCGGCAAGAAGCTGCGGGGCAGGTCCGATGCGGTGATCGCCGAGATCGCCGGCATCGACAGCCTGCCGCTCACGCAGGACCGCTCCCGCGGCTTCAAGGACACCCTCGCCACCTACGGCCTGCGCGTGACGAACCGGGTCGCGGCCCAGTTCACCGTGCAGTCCGGGCAGGACGTCACGGCGAACCTGCTCCAGGCCGCGCCCAAGATCGACGCGATCTGGAACCACGACGACGACCAGGGCGTCGGCGTCCTCGCCGCGATCAAGCAGGCGGGCCGCAAGGAGTTCTTCATGGTCGGCGGCGCCGGCTCGTTGGACGCGATGAACCACATCAAGGCCGGCGACACGCCCCTGGAGGCCACGGTCACCTACCCGCCCACGATGGCGTCCTCGGCGATCTCGCTGGCCCGCCTCATCGGGCAGGGCAAGGGCCTGTCCGACCTCGTCGAACTCCAGGTTCCCAAGCTGATCGTCCTCCAGTCGGAGACGATCACCAAGGAGAACGTCGACAAGTACATCCCGCTCGGGTTCAAGTCCTAGAGGAGCACTCGTGTCCGCACAGGAGCTGCGTATCGGCATGGTCGGGTACGCGTTCATGGGAGCCGCGCACTCACAGGCGTGGCGCACCGTGAACCGCGTCTTCGACCTGCCGCTACGCGCCCGGATGGTGGCCGTCGCCGGTCAGCACGCCGATCGCGTGTCGGCGGCGGCCCACCAGCTGGGTTGGGAGGAGTCCACCACGGACTGGCGCACGCTCGTGGACCGGCCCGACATCGACGTGATCGACATCTGCACGCCCGGGGACAGCCACGCGGAGATCGCGCTCGCCGCGCTCGCCGCCGGCAAGCACGTCCTGTGCGAGAAGCCGCTGGCCAACAGCCTCGACGAGGCGCGCGCCATGGCGTCGGCCGCGGCCGCCGCCGACGCGCGCTCCATGTGCGGGTACAACTACCGCCGCGTGCCGGCCGCCGCCCTCATGCGGGAGTACGTCACGTCGGGACGGTTGGGCGCGATCCGCCACGTGCGGGCCGTGTACCTGCAGGACTGGATCGTCGACCCTGCTTTTCCCCTCGTCTGGCGGCTCCGCAAGGAGCGGTCCGGGTCGGGGGCGCTCGGCGACATCGGCTCGCACATCGTGGACCTCACCCAGTACGTCACCGGGCAGTCGATCGCGTCCGTCTCGGCGCTGACGGAGACGTTCGTCCGCTCCCGCCCACTGCCGGGCGAAGCGGCGGCCGGGCTGGGCGGCGTCGCGGCGACGGGGTTCGGGGAGGTCACCGTCGACGACGCGGCGCTGTTCCTGGCGCGGTTCGGTGGCGGGGCGGTGGGCACGTTCGAGGCCACCCGCTTCGCCACCGGCCGCAAGAACGGGCTGCGCATCGAGATCAACGGCGAGCACGGGTCGCTGGCGTTCGACCTCGAAAGACTCAACGAGCTGGAGTACTACGACGCCCGGCTGCCCGGGCCGGAGCAGGGGTTCCGGCGCATCCTGGTGACCGAACCGGGCCACCCGTACCTGTCGGCCTGGTGGCCGCCGGGGCACGTCATCGGGTGGGAGCACTCGTTCACCCACCAGGCCCGCGACTTCATCGACGCGGTCGCGACCGGCGGCGAGCTGCGGCCGTCGTTCGCCGACGCGCTGGGCGTGCAGCTGGTGCTCGACGCCGTCGAGCGCAGCGCGTCCGCCGGCGCCTGGACGACCGTCTGATCTCGGGAGGACTCACATGGCACGACCGATCACGCTGTTCACCGGCCAGTGGGCCGACCTGCCCTTCGAGGAGGTGTGCCGGCTCGCCTCCGAGTGGGGCTACGACGGGCTGGAGATCGCCTGCTGGGGCGACCACTTCGAGGTCGACAGGGCGCTCGCGGACCCGTCCTACGTGGACCGCAAGCGGGAGACCCTCGCGAAGTACAACCTCAACGTGTACGCCATCTCCAACCACCTCGTCGGGCAGGCGGTCTGCGACAACCCGATCGACGAGCGCCACCGGGGCATCCTGCCCGCCCGCATCTGGGGCGACGGGTCGCCGGAGGGCGTGCGCCACCGGGCGGCCGAGGAGATGAAGGACACCGCCCGGGCGGCGGCCCGCCTGGGCGTGCACACCGTCGTCGGGTTCACCGGATCGTCGATCTGGCACTACGTGGCGATGTTCCCGCCGGTACCCCCATCTCTCATTGAGAAGGGTTATCAGGACTTTGCCGACCGGTGGAACCCGATTCTCGACGTGTTCGACGAGGTCGGGGTGCGGTTCGCGCACGAGGTGCACCCGAGTGAGATCGCCTACGACTACTGGACGACGCGACGGGCCCTGGACGCGATCGGCAACCGGCCGGCGTTCGGGCTCAACTGGGACCCGTCGCACTTCGTGTGGCAGGACCTCGACCCGGTGAACTTCATCCTCGACTTCGCCGACCGGATCTACCACGTCGACTGCAAGGACGCGAAGGTACGCGTGGGCGACGGCCGGCGCGGCCGGCTCTCGTCCCACCTGCCGTGGGCCGACCTGCGCCGCGGCTGGGACTTCGTGTCGACGGGGCATGGCGACGTCCCGTGGGAGGACTGCTTCCGGGCGCTCAACGCGATCGGGTACGACGGCCCGATCTCGATCGAGTGGGAGGACGCCGGCATGGACCGCCTGGTCGGCGCCGCGGAGGCGGTCCAGTTCGTCCGCCGCCTGGCGTTCGACCCCCCGTCGGCGGCGTTCGACGCGGCGTTCAGCTCCTCCTGACCTGGCTCCTCCTCCCCAGCCCGCCACATGTGCACACCTGGCGGGGCGCCGATGCGCTCCCCTCGCCATAAGTGCACATGTGGCGGCCCTTCACGCGCTGGACCTCGCCAGATGTTCACATGTGGCGGGTTCTCACGCGCCCGACCTCGCCACATGTGCACATGTGGCGGGCGCTTCCCCTTTGGACCTCGCCACATGTGCACATGTGGCGGGCAGTCGCGGGCCGCGACTCGCCAACTGCGCACATCTGGCGAGCCAAGCTCGCCCGAACCCCGCTATCTGCGCACAGATGGCGGGGCGGAGCGCGTGGAGTTCCGCCATCTGTGCGCAGATGGCGCAAGGTGGCTGGGCGCCTCGCCATAAGCCCACTCTTGGTGGGGACGATGGCCGCGGTCAGCACGAAGATCGGGGTTTCATGTACGGGAGCGCAGCCCAGCTGCGCTCCTGCGCACAGAACCGCAATCTTGGATACGGCGACGGGCCGGCGGTCTTGGGGCGTCGGCGCGCATGATGGGTGGCATGGGGACGTTGCGGGTCGTGGTGCTGATCGCCGCCACTGTCGACATGGGACTCATGGCCGGGGTCTTCGTGATCTATGCCAACGCGATCATGCCCGGCCTGCGGCGCGTCGATGACGCGACGTTCGTGCGCGTGTTCGCCGCGCTGGACCGGGCGATCCTCAACCCGCTGTTCCTGGCCGGCGGCTTCCTCGGCGCTCTGGCGCTCGCCGGCCTGTCCGCCGGCCTGCACCTCACCGCCGACACCCGGCCGGTGCTGCCGTGGCTGGTCGCGGCGTTCGTGCTCTATCTCGGCGCCGTCGTCGTCACCATCGCGGTCAACGTGCCGCTCAACGACGGCCTCAAGGCCGCCGGGCCGGACGCCGATCCCGAAGCGGTGCGCGCGGCGTTCGACGAGACGCGGTGGTCACGGTGGAACCTGGCCCGCGCCGTGCTCACCTCCGCCGCGTTCGCGCTGCTCACCTGGGCGCTCGTCGAGTACGGCCGGACAGCCTGAGCGCGGGTCGCGATCACTCCGGACCGCCGACAGGCACCCCCATGGTGGTGCCCGCCGGCCGCGCAGGCCCGTAGGATGGCCGGCAGTGCTGGTTCGCCGCCGGCCGACAGATTGGCGGCGTCGTAAGAGGGAACCCGGTGTGAGTCCGGGACTGCCCCGCAGCGGTGAGTGGGAACGACCGCCGTCATACGCACTGGGCGCGTGAGCGCCTGGGAAGCGACGGCCAGTAGGTGACCGGCAACGGTCGCGCCCGCGAGTCCGAAGACCTGCCCGCACCGCGTGCGCGACCGCGCACGCCGCCGACGACCCCGCGGGCGGGTCCGGGCGAGGCCGCCGTGCCCTGCCGCGCCTTCCCGCGTGGTCCTTCGAGGGGAAGGACCCGCAATGCGACCTCCGTTCGGGCCGAGCACCGTGCTCGGCTACCCCCGCATCGGCCGCGATCGCGAGCTCAAGCGCGCCGTCGAGGCCTACTGGGCGGGCACGATCGACGCCGACGGCCTGTCCACGACCACGGCCGCGCTGCGCGCCGACGTCTGGCGCACGCTGCGCGACGCGCGCCTGGCCAGCATCCCGTCCAACACGTTCTCGCTCTACGACCACGTGCTCGACGCCGCCGTCGCGGTCGGCGCGGTGCCGGACCGGTTCCGCGTCCTCGGCCTGCCGCCCCTGGACGAGTACTTCGCCATGGCGCGCGGCACCGCCGGCACGCCGCCGCTGGAGCTGACCAAGTGGTTCGACACGAACTACCACTACCTGGTCCCCGAGATCGGTCCGCGCACCGCCTTCGCCGCCAACCCCACCAAACCACTCCAGGAGTACGCCGAGGCGAAGGCGCTCGGCATCGGCACCCGACCGGTGCTCGTCGGCCCGGCCACGTTCCTGCTGCTGGCCAAGCCGGCGGCGGACGCACCGGCCGGGTTCCGGCCGCTGGACCGCCTCGACGACCTGGTCACCGTGTACGCGGACCTGCTGCGTGACCTCGCCGAGGCCGGGGTCGCGTGGGTGCAGCTGGACGAGCCCGCCTACGCGGCCGACCGGTCCGCCGAGGAGATCCTGGCGCTCCGCGACGCCTACGACGCCCTGGGCGCGCTGCGCGACCGACCGGGACTGTTCGTCGCGAGCTACTTCGGCGAGCTGGGCGCCGCCCTGCCGGCGCTGCTGGCCACGCCCGTGGAGGCGATCGGGCTGGACCTCGTGGCCGGGCCGGGCGACCTGGCGCGGCTGGCCGGGTGCGGCCCGATCCCCGGGCGCACGATCGTGGCCGGGTTGGTGGACGGGCGCAACATCTGGCGTACGGACCTGCGCGCCGCCGCGTCGGTCGGCGCGACACTGACCGGCCTGGCCGACCAGGTGGCGGTGTCGACGGCCGGCTCGCTGCTGCACGTGCCGGTCGACCTCGACACCGAGACCGACCTGGACCCGTCGCTGACGGAGCGGCTCGCCTTCGCCCGGCAGAAGGTCGACGAGGTCGTGGCGCTGGGCACCGCGCTGCGCGACGGCGACCACG
>NZ_BAAALT010000369.1:0-8426 GCF_039528515.1 Luedemannella flava | reverse complement strand
GGCGCGGCGCTGGTCGGCCCGGCCGTCGTCGGACCCGCCGTGGTCGGCGCGGCCGTGGTCGGGCGGGTCGAGGTCGGCGGGGCGGACGTGGGGGCGCCGCCGGGCGGGTTGCCCCAGATCAGCGCGCCGTCCTGGTACAGGGCGAGGTTGTTGGTCGACTGCGCCGACCAGTCGTTGGTCGCGTCCCACGAGCCGCTGCTCATGATCTGCAGCTGGACCTCGCGCTTGGACTCCGACTGGCCGCCCGGGAAGCTCAGCGTCCCGGTGCAGTCCACGTTCACGTAGTAGACGCTGCCCGAGTACTGCGTCGGCCCGGTGGGCTTCTGGCAGTTCGAGTACGGCGAGGTGACCGTGATCTGGCTCGGGGTCGTCGACCCGTCGAGGGTGAAGAAGTAGCGCAGCGACGCCTTGTCCAGCACCCGCGCCGGCCACGCCGACTTGTTCCAGAGCAGGGTCTTGATGGTCACCCCGTTGGTCTGGGCGGTCGCCGTCGTGTCGAGGTAGATCTCGGTCATGTCCGGCGTCTCGGCGGGAATGCTCGCAAGCGGCGTCCCGCCGTACTCGGAATAGAGCCTGACCAGCGATGAGGTGATGCCGGAGTTGAAGTCGAGGGCCACCTCGTTCTTGACGAAGTCCGACCGGGAGTCGGCCCAGGTGCCGTCCTCGCCCGGGCCGCCGACGAGCGCGCCGTAGAGGGTGTGGCGGGTGTAGGTCGGCTCGTTCATCGAGTCCGACCACGAGCCGTGCGCGCCCCGGTGGTGCGGGTTTTTCGGCGGGTTCACCCCGAAGCCGATCATGTAGCTGTGGTTGGCCGGGTTCGTGCCGAGCGCGTAGTCGATCTGCGTCTTGGCGAAGTCGCGGTAGCGGGTGTAGAGCGGGTCACTCGCGCCGAGCGTGTCGGCGTAGGTGAGCGCGACCCACGCGGTGTTCGCCGCCATGCGCAGCGACGCCCAGTAGAAGATGAACGCCAGGCCGCCCGAGAGGGTCTTGCCCTTGGCGCCCTTGTAGCCCACCGACCAGTAGTCCAGGTACCGCTGGGTGTCGTCCTTGTACTGCTGCTCGCCGGTCAGCTTCGCCATCATGGCGTAGACGGCGTACTCCTTGTCGTTCCAGCCGTACCCGAAGCCGTAGACCGGGACCTGGGTGGTGGAGCCGACGTCGGCCTGGGTACCCATCTTGGGGTAGAACTCCTTGGCCCGGGCCAGGTACGTCGCGTCGCCGGTGGCGCGGTAGAGCCACAGCGCCGACCAGGCCAGCTCGTCCCAGTACACGCGCGGGGTGGCCGGGTTCTGCGTGCCGCCCTCGGTGGTGGAGTTGTAGAAGCTCGCGGCCTGCGGCACGCACTTGACGTACGCGGTGTCGCGCCCGTCGGTGCCCTTCGTCGTGTCGGCGAAGGTGAACAGCTGCTTGGCATGCGTGAGCAGGGTCGCCGCGTACGCCGGGTCGGTCGACTGGAACACCATCGACGACGACGCCATCGCCGAGGCGGTCTCGGCGGCCACGTCCGTGCCCGGACACGACGCCGTGATCTTGTATGCCGTGCGGTCCTTGCCCTTGGCCTCCACCGTCTCCGGCGGCGCCCAGAAGTTGTGGTCGGACTCGTTGGCGACCTGCACCCACAGCTCGTTGGGCGCGGAGTGCGCCTTGACGAAGTAGTCGTTGGCCCAGCGCAGGTTGTTCATCAAGTGTGTGAGCTGCCCCGACGACGAGTAGGCGCTGCGGTAGTCGACGCCGCCCCACGCCAGGGTCGTGATGGCGGCGGCCATCGGGAAGCCGAACTTCATGTGGTCGCCGGCGTCGTAGAACCCGCCGGACAGGTCGACGCCCTGCGCCTTGCCGTCGTTGACGGTGGACGGGCCGCGCCACTTCACGCGGTTCCACGACGGGAGGTTGCCCGACATCTGGGCCTCGTAGAACAGCAGCGACTTCTGCAACGCCTCAGCGTAGTTGTGGGTGGCGGCCGCGTCGGCGGGCCGCGCGATGACTATGACGGCTCCGGTCGCGACGGCCGCGAGGACGGCCACCGCCGCACTGAGCCGACGCCGGCGCGAAAGCCGGGAGGTGGCGGACATGGAAAGCCTCCGGGAACTGGGACGGCACGTGTCCGCCATGGTCGACACGCCGATCGAGCACCGTCAACGACACGCACCCAGGTTGTCCCGGTTCACCCAGCTCACCAACGGCGTACCCATGAAGCTTCCACGTCCCGTCGAAACGTGACCGCGGCCTCCGGGTAGTAATGTCGGGGCCGAGGGGGTGGACGTGAGCGCTGAGGCGGTGGGTGCGCAGATGCCCACGCACGTCACCTTGGATGATCTTGCACAGATGGCGTCCGCGGACGAGAACCACCGGTACGAGTTGAGTCCCGAGGGAGTGCTGTCCGTCATGCCCCCCGCGGATCCGGAGCACTCTTTGCTGGTCAGCCGCCTCATGGCCTGGCTGCTCACCAACGGGCTGGGGCCCGAGCAGGTGACGGTCGACTGCGGTATCGACGTCGGCGGCGGAAGGGTACCCGACCTGAGCGTCTGGGCAGCGGGCAAGCCGCCGCGCCGCGCGCGGTCGAGTTACGCCGGCCTGGACGGGCTGCTACTCGTCGTCGAGGTGGTCTCCGCAGGCTCCGAGGTCGTCGACCGGATCGTCAAGAAGGACGAGTACGCCAAGGCCGGCATCCCCCGGTACTGGATCGTCGAACGCGACGCCGCCAACACCGTGATCCGCCATGAGCTGTCCGCGAACCGGGAGTATCACGAAGCGGGTGAGCGACAGCCCTTGGCGTGGCTCCTCGGCACCGTGCCACACCTGCACTGACCACATCGGACTGTTGAGGCGCGGGTAACGGCGCGCTCTCAGGTCGGTTACGAACCGGTCGTTTGACATCTATCCCGCTAACGCCTTCATTGCGGACCGGTCACGAGGGGTGCCGGACGCGACATCGCTGCGTCTCACTGACGTCATGGCATTTTCATGGTGAGGAGCTTCGATGCGCACCCATAGATTCCGTTCCACCGTCGCGGTCCTGGGCGTGGCCCTGCTCGCGCTCGCCGGCTGCTCCAAGGCGGAGAAGGACAGCGGCTACACCTCCGCGCCCCGCCAGGAGGCCGGCAAGGGCGCGGACAGCAACGCTGACGAGCCCGGCTACCAGGGCAACGACAGCGCGAAGTCGACGTTCGCGATCGACATCGACACCGCGTCGTACACGTACGCCCGGCGGCTCATCCTCGACGGCCGGCGGCCGTACGCGGGCGACGTGCGGGCCGAGGAGTTCGTCAACGCGTTCAAGCAGGACTACCCCCAGCCGTACGGGTCGGGCTTCACCGTCAACGTCGACGGGGCGCGCCTGCCCGGCTTCGCCGCGGAGACCGAGGAGTCGGCCACGGACACCCGGCTGCTGCGCATCGGCCTGCAGACCCGGGCCGAGGACGAGAGCAGCCGGCGCGACGCGGCCCTCACGTTCGTCATCGACACGTCGGGCTCGATGTCCGAGGCGGGCCGGCTCGACCTGGTCCAGGACGCCCTGCACACGCTCGTCGACCAGCTGCGCGGCACCGACGCGGTGGCGATCGTCGCGTACGAGTCGCGGGCGAAGGTGCTGCGGCCCATGACGCCGGTGAGCAACCGGCGGGCGCTGCACGCCGCGATCGACGACCTGTCCCCCGGCGGCAGCACCAACCTGGAGGACGGCCTCGTCACCGGCTACCAGGTGGCGCGCGACGGATTCCGGCAGGGCGCGACGAACAGGGTGATCCTGCTGTCGGACGGGCTGGCCAATGTCGGCGCCACGTCGGCCGAGCCGATCCTGCGCCAGGTCCGCGAGGCGGCCGCGAAGCAGATCGCGCTGCTCGGTGTGGGCGTCGGGAGCGACTACGGCGACCAGCTCATGGAGCAGCTGGCCGACTCCGGCGACGGGTTCGTCACCTACGTCTCGGAGCCGGCGCAGGCGCGGGAGCTGTTCGTGCACCAGTTGCCGGCGACGCTGACGGTGCGCGCCCGCGACGCGAAGGCGCAGGTGACGTTCGACAGGCAGACCGTGGCGAGCTTCCGGCTCGTCGGCTACGAGAACCGCAGCCTGGCCGCCGAGGACTTCCGCGACGACTCGGTCGACGGCGGCGAGGTCGGCCCCGGCCACAGCGTCACCGCGCTCTACCTGGTGCGGCTGCGACCCGAGGCGACCGGCCGGGTGGCGCAGGCGCGCGTGCGCTGGCTCGACCCGGTGGGCGGCGAGGCGCGGGAGGCGGCGGCCGAGGTGCGCGTGACCGACCTGAACCGCGACTTCGCCGCGACGTCCCCGCGCCTGCGCGTTGACTACGCGGCGGCGGGTTTCGCCGAGGCGCTGCGCGGCGGCACGTACTCCTCCATGGGTTATCTGCGGGAGCTCGCGACGGTCGCGGACGCCGCCTACCGCGACACCTCGGACCCCCAGGTGGCCGAGCTCGCGCAGCTGATCCGATCCGTTCGTTAAGACCATTTTCACCTGGTACGCCCGGCGGCGGTGACCCCGTCGCCGGGCTCACCTGAGCTGAACCGTCCGTCGGCTACCTGACAGAACACGCCGACGCGGCGCCTGAATTGATCTCTGCGCGGCCCGGCTGTCCGGATTGTCGTTCCACAATGGAGTCTGTCAGCCAGCCGACAGCCCGGACGCCCATCATCGACGCCGCGCATCCGGTCGCTCACAGTGCGTCGACAAAACGCCTCAATTGCTGACCCCCGTCGGGCGCCCAAGTCGGGCGCCCGACGCCGTTCGGAGCGCCCGAATACCCGAACGGATGAGGGCCTGGAAGTGCTCTGACCTGCCGATATACGTTCCCGGCCAGCTCATCGCGGTCCCCCTCGACCGCCCTCACCACCCTGGAGTCACCATGCGGGATCGCATTAGCGCAGTTCGGCGCAACGAGAGCGGCTTCACGCTCATCGAGCTCCTCATCGTCATCGTCATTCTCGGCGTTCTCGCCGGCGCCGTCGTCTTCGCCGTCAAGGGCATCAAGGACCGCGGCACCGCCGCGGCCTGCACCTCGGACAAGAAGGTCGTCGAGGTCGCCGCCGAGGCGTACTACGCGAAGTACAACAAGTACCCGGCCGGCGCCGACGACACGGCTCGCCTCAACGTGCTGAAGACCGAGGGTCTGATCAAGGACGTGCCGGGCGGCAACGGCTACACCATCACGCTCACCGACACCGGTGTCGTGGGTCCCGCCAGCTGCACCCCCTGACGGGTTGCTTCATGGGGCGGCGGCGCATGGCGCCGTCGCCCCGTAGGCACCACCCACCGATCACCGAACCGGAGGATTGACCATGCAGGAACGGGCACTTGTCGGCAGTCGCGTCGACGCGATGCTGGAGGCCGTGTGGCGGGCCGGCGGCACCGACCTGCTGCTCACCGCCGGTCAGGCACCACAGCAGCGGGTGCACGGCGAGCTGACGGGCATCTGGGGATACCCGGCGCTGACCGCCGAGGAGACCGATGGGCTCCTGCTGGAGCTGCTGACCCCGTCGGAGGCAGCGTCGCTGTCGCTGCGCCGGGAGCACGACTTCTCCTTCACCTGGCGCGACCTGGCCCGGGTCCGTGGCAACGCGTTCAGCCAACGCGGCCGCACCGCCATCGCGCTGCGCCTCGTGCCCCGACAGGTGCCGACCATGGACACCCTGGGTCTGCCTTCAGCGCTCTTCGACTTCACCCGCCAGCACCAGGGCCTCATCCTGGTGACCGGACCGACCGGCTCCGGCAAGTCGACCACGCTGGCCGCGATGGTCAACGAGATCAACACGGACCGGGCCTGCCACATCCTCACCATCGAGGACCCCATCGAGTACGTCCACGACCACAAGCGCGCCACCGTGAACCAGCGCGAGGTCGGCTCGGACACCGAGAGCTTCAGCAACGCCCTGCGCGCCGCGCTGCGCGCCGACCCGGATGTCCTGCTCGTCGGCGAGATGCGCGACCTGGAGTCCGTCCAGTTCGCGCTCAGCATCGCCGAGACCGGCCACCTGGTCCTTGCGTCGCTGCACACCAACGACACCGCGCAGGCCCTTGCCCGCATCATCGACGTCTTTCCGGCCGAGCAGCAGGCACAGGTGCGCACACAGCTCGCCGCCGCGCTCACCGGCATCGTCTACCAGCGGCTCATCCCCCGCGTCGGCGGCGGCCTCGTGGCCGCGTACGAGGTGCTCATCGCCAACACCGCGGTCCGCAACCTGATCAAGGAAGGCAAGACGCACCAGCTGCGCAACTCCCTGGTCACCGGCCAGCGCGAGGGCATGGTCAGCTTCGAGCAGTCGGTGTCCGCCCTGGTCCGCAACGGCGTGATCACCTACGACGACGCGGTGGCCCGCAGCCTCTACCCCAAGGAGGTCGAGGCCCCCCGGCCGCCGGCGATGGTGGGTGCGCCGGCATGAAGTTCGGTAGAACTACCGCCACGGTAACCGCCGAGCCCGTCGGCGCCGAGCCGCTCCTGGGTCCCGTTGCGCCGACCGACCTTGAGGTCGTGCCGGGCGGCAAGCGGCTCGGCGAGGTGCTCGTCGACGCCAACGTGGTCAGCCGCGGGCACGTCGTCGCCGCGCTGGCCAACGCCCAGCGGGGCGCACCCCGCTACCTCGGGCAGCGGCTGGTCGGCATGGGTGTCGTCACCGAGCGGGACCTCGCGGCGGCGGTCGCTGTGCACCACGGTCTCGAGGTGGTCGACCTGCGCGAGACCGTGCCGCAGCCGGCCGCGCTCGGCCTTATGGACGAGGCGACGGCGCGCGAACTGACTGCGATCCCGCTGGCTGCGGACCCGAACGGCGTGATCGTGGCCGTCCCGGTGCCGTCGCCGGCGCTGCTCGCGGTACTCCAGCGCCGACTCGGGC
Source organism: Luedemannella flava (assembly GCF_039528515.1). Taxonomy (NCBI): domain Bacteria; kingdom Bacillati; phylum Actinomycetota; class Actinomycetes; order Micromonosporales; family Micromonosporaceae; genus Luedemannella; species Luedemannella flava. The sequence goes on along the minus strand of NZ_BAAALT010000369.1, from coordinate 1,583 downwards.
GCGCCGTGCGGGCCTGCGTCGCGCGCGAGTCCGACATCGCGCAGGCGATCGCTCTCAACTACCGGGCGCTGGCGGGTGTCGCTTCGCACGTGCAGGCGTTCGAGTCGCAGGCCGCAACACGGGGCGGCGCCACCACGCGCGCCGATGTGGCGTCGGTCAACGACGACGCACCGGTGGTGCAGGTAGTCCACCTGATGATCACGCAGGCCCTGCGCGACCGGGCCTCCGATATCCACATCGAGCCGCAGCCCGAACGGATCCGGGTGCGCTACCGCATCGACGGCGCGCTGCACGACGTGCTCGACCTGCCGCCGGCCATGGGCCCGGTCATCGTCAGCCGCATCAAGATCATGGCTGGCATGAACATCGTGGAGCGCCGCCGGCCGCAGGACGGCCAGATCAGCCTGGAGATCGAGGGACGCGGCGTGGACATCCGCGTCTCCACCACCTCGGTTGTCGAGGGCGAAAAGGTGGTCATGCGGGTGCTCGACAAGAGCCGCACGCTGTACCGCCTGGAGCAGCTCGGCATGCCGCAGGACGTGGCCGCCCGCTACCAGTCGCTGCTGCGGTCGCCGTACGGGATGGTCATCTGCGCCGGGCCGACAGGCAGCGGCAAGACGACCACGCTCTACGGCTCGCTCGCCGAGCTAAACACCCCCGAGCGCAACGTGATGACGATCGAGGACCCGGTCGAGTACCGGGTAGAGTCGATCAGCCAGATCCAGATCAACGAGCAGGCCGGGGTCACCTTCGCGACGGGCCTGCGGTCGATCCTGCGCCAGGACCCGGACGTCATCCTGGTCGGCGAGGTCCGCGACGTGGAGACCGCGCGCATCGCCGTGCAGGCGGCGCTGACCGGCCACTTCGTCCTCTCCTCGATCCACGCCACGGACGCGCCGGCAGCCCTGCACCGCCTGCTGGACATGGGCATGGAGAGCTTCCTCGTGGCCTCGTCGGTCACCGCGGTGGTCTCGCAGCGGCTGGTCCGGCGCATGTGCCCGCACTGCCGGGGGCCGTACCAGCCCAGTTCGGAGGAGCTCGCGCTGCTGGTGGCGATCGGCGGCCGGCCGCCGGCCCAGGGTTTCCTGCGCGGGCACGGCTGCAACTTCTGCGCCCAGACCGGCTTTCTCGAGCGGATCGGTGTGTACGAGCTCATGCCAGTCACCGATGCCATCCGCGAACTGGTCCTCGCGCGCGCCCCGCACGACCAGGTCCGCAAGGTCGCCCGGGCCGAGGGCATGCGCACGCTCCAGGAGGAGGCGGCCCGGCTCGTGGAGGCCAACGTGACCACCCTCGACGAGGTCCTGCGCTCCATCTACGTGATCGGAAGTTGACGTGAACGACGATTTCGACAACCTCCCTGACGAGGACACCGTGTGGACGGCGCCCCGGCCCGCGGGCCTCGGCCAGCCGGCCGCCTGGCAGCCGCTCGCCGCGGACGCGACGGCCGCGTACACGGCGAGCACGGCGACCGGCGCGGTCCCGGCGCCCTACTCCGGCCTGCCGACCTATGCGTCGAGCAGCTACGCTCCGGCGCCCGGCCCTGCCGCCCCTGCGCGGGCGCTGGCACCCGGCGATCCGCT
>NZ_BAAALT010000368.1:0-8290 GCF_039528515.1 Luedemannella flava | reverse complement strand
CGCCGAGCAGGTTTTGGACGAGGGGTACCACCGGTCGGCTACGAGGAGCCGACCGCCGTTCCATACGGTTTTGTACGCCAGCTGTCGGCGGATCTCCGCGAACCCCGCGTCAGCGATGTGTCGGGCGAGTCGCCGGTTACGCAGCACGCCGGCCACGTTGAGGTCCTCCACCACGATCATGCCGTACTCGCGGGACAGGCGGGTGGTGAGTTTATGCAGGTGGTCGCGGCGCAGGTTCGCTACCCGTGCGTGCGCGCCAGCCAGGCGGGTCGACGCCCGCTGCCACCGTCGGGATGGGCGTTGACCGCGCCGCCGGTCGGGGCCGACCTTACGGGACACGGCCCGGCCGAGCACGCGCAGCCGCCGCTGCGCGGCGCCCAGGTGACGCGGATTCGCGATCATTTCGCCGGCGAGTTGGTCGGTGGACTATTCGGCTGTCGCCTGATTCACAACGGGGAAAGCTGGGCTAAGGCTTGCCCGCTCTCAATAATGCACATACGCATGGGGTATAGTATTGGGGCCACGGTAACCTATGCGTGCAGCATTTGTGGCAAAGTCAGACCGTCTTGCGATCATGATCTTGGTGAAAGATATCATGAGATTGCCCAGCGGATCGACGGAGATGCCTGCAACGTATGTGGTGCTTCCACTGAGTGCGAACATGTGGTGGGACAAACTTACGAAACGAGAGCTGGAAGAACGGTAATAGACGGTGACCTTCATGAGGTTTCTCTCGTGCGCCGTCCGCGAGATCCACTCGCCAGAATCGCAAGCATAAGTGCGTCAGGTGAACGAATGCGCGAGCAGTTCGGTTTTGTACCTTCGCCTGGCTACACCCTGTTATGCCATGACTGCATGTATCCATGTACCGGCTTCGAGGACTGATCTCCGGCGTCCTTGTTGCGTTCGTGGTAGATCATCCGCTCGGATCTGGATGCTCTGCTGGACCTCCTGTCACTGATCAAGATACTCATCCGTTGGCGAGGCAGCCGGATGCAAGCGCCTTGACAGGCCGGTAAAGATGCGGGTGATCGGCTGCGAGGAACCAATGCGCCTGCTCCTGCCATAGTCCGCATGGCGTCTATCGAGCGTCGGGACGAGTGGCTAGGCGAGATCGCGAGCGCGTACGCCCGGGCGGGCCTACGCCTGTCCGGCGGGGTGGTGTGCGTACTTAGACGAGCCCACGTGGCGCGACGAGTTCCGCGCCACCGGCACGGCGCCCGTGCGCACGGCCCGGCTCGGCGACGAGGACGTGTCGCCGGTGCTGCCGGTGCAGCTCGGCGAGCGCACCGATGGGTCCGCCGACGTGCGGTTCGCCGCCGCCCCGGGCGCTGTCGTCGTCTACAGCCGCAGCCCGCGCGGGACGGCATCATCCGGATCATCGGCCTGCGCTAGCCGGTGGCGCACTCCGCCTCGACCGCGACGGGCGCGACCGCGGGCTCGGGACGGCCACGTCTGGTGGCGAGCACGGAACCGGCCAGGACCAGCGCGAAGCCGAGCAGGATGCCGGCGGTGAGCGGCTCGCCGAGCAGCAGCACGCCCAGCGCGACGGCCACGGCCGGGTTGACGTACGTGACGACGGTGGCGCGCACCGGGCCGACCTCGGCGATGAGGGCGAAGAACACGACGAACGCCAGGGCGGTGCAGATCAGCGCGAGCCCGACCACGGCCCCGACCGCCGTCGCCGACGGCATCACGCGCGGCGCCTGCACGACCGCGACGGGCAGGTAGATCAGCGCGGTGACGCCCAGCGAGGCGGCGATCACCCCGAGGCCCGGCGCGCCGCTCAGGTGCCGGTTCAGGATGTACGGCCCGACGGCGTACCCCACGACGACGATCGCGATCTGCGCGACGGCCCACAGGTCGCCGCCGCGCACGTCGAAGCCCACCAGCGCGGCCACACCGGCCAGCCCGACGAACAGGCCCACGATCCGCAGCGGACCCAGGCGCTCGGTGCCCGTGACGGCGGCGAGGACCGCGCCGACGAGCGGCACCCCGGCGATGAGCAGGCCCGCGAGCGAGCTGCTCAACCGCTGCTCGGCGGTGTTCAGGAACACCCACGGCACGGTCACCTCGACGAGCGTGTACGCCAGCACGGGCCGCCAGACCGGCAGCAGCGGGCGCAGCTGCCCGCGCGCCGCCGCGAGCGGCACGAGCAGCAGCCCGGCCAGCGCCGTGCGGGCGAAGACCAGCGTCGCCGGCGTCAGCTCGTCGACCGCCACCTTGATGAGCAGGTACGGCACGCCCCAGATGACGCCCATGGTCACGAACAACAGCCAGCCCCGCCGCGACATGTGCGGCTCCTCCCCGTCGACGCCGGCGCGAGTTTAGGTGAGGTGACCGACGATTCGGCGGCGAGGCCGCGACCCGCACCGTCGCGGTGGTGCCGCCCGCCTACGCCGGCGTGGCGTTGCGGGCGCGGAACGTCTGCCGGTACTCCGTCGGCGAGAGGCCGATCGCGCTGGTGAGATGGTGGCGCAGGGACGCGGCGGTGCCGAAGCCGGCCTCGGTGGCGACCCGGTCCACGGCAAGATCCGTCGTCTCCAGCAGGCGGCGCGCGAGTTCCACCCGTTGCCGGGAGAGCCATCGGCCCGGCGTCAGGCCGACCTCGGCCCGGAACCGGCGGGAGAACGTCCGCACGCTCATCCGCGCGTGCCGGGCCAGCTCGCCCAGGGTGATCGGGCGGGACAGCTGCGCGAGCGCCCATTGCCGGGTGTCCGATGTGGTGGCGGTCGTCGGCTCGGGCACGGGTCGGTCGATGAACTGCGCCTGGCCGCCCTCGCGCCACGGGGGGACGACGCAGAGCCGGGCCACCCGGTTCGCGACGGCGCTGCCGTGGTCCCGGCGCACGAGGTGCAGGCACAGATCGACACCGGAGGCCACGCCCGCCGCGGTGAGCACCTCACCGTCGTCGGTGAACAGCACGTCCGCGTCGACGTTCACGTTGGGGAACGTGCGCTGGAAATGCTCGGCGTTGTTCCAGTGGGTCGTCGCCGGTCGCCCGTCGAGCAGGCCCGCGGCCGCCAGCACGTACGAGGCGGTGCAGATCGATACGATCCGGGCGCCGGGCGGCAGTCGGCGCAGCGCCGCCGCCACGGGTGCGGGCAGCCAGTCCTCGGCGCCCGTCGGTTCGCACACGAACGGCGGCAGGACCAGCGTCTGCGCCGTGTCGACGACCTCGGCGCCATGCTGGACGGCAACGGCGAAGTCGGCGCTCGTGGCGACCGGCCGGCCGTCCACGCTGCAGGTGAGCACCTCGTACAACGGCTCGCCGTCGGGACCGGTGGCGGTGCCGAAGATGCGGACGGGAATGCTCAGCTCGAACGGGTACACGCCGTGCAGGGCCAGGACGACCACGCGATGCATGGCCAGATCCTTCCACATGTTGGCGATCTGGCCACTCGATCGCCCGCCGGCCCTCGGGGAGGGTGGTGACATCCCGACCGAACGGAGTGGCGATGCGTGCGATCGATCAGGACCGACTCGGTGGCCCTGACGTGCTCAGACTGGTGGACGTCGAGCGGCCCGAGCCGGGTCCGGCGGAGGTGCTCGTCCGCGTCCACGCGGCGGGGGTCAACCCCACCGACTTCTGGCACCGCGCGACCGGTGGCCTGGCCGGGCGACCGGTGCGGCTCGGCTGGGACGTGTCCGGTGTGGTGGCGGCGCTCGGCGTGGGCGCCGCGCCGTTGCGGCCCGGCGATGAGGTCTTCGGTCTGCCCCGCCATCCGCGGCCGGCGGGAACCTACGCCGAGTACGTCACGGCGCCGTCGCGTCATCTCGTGCGCAAGCCCGCCCGGCTCTCACATGTCGAGGCGGCCGGCCTGGGGCTTGCCGGGCTCACCGCGTGGCAGGCCCTCGTCGATGTCGCCGCCGTTGGACCCGGCCAGCGCGTCCTGGTGCACGCGGCCGCGGGGGGCGTAGGTCACCTCGCCGTGCAGATCGCCAAGGCGCGCGGCGCGTACGTGGTCGGCACCGCACGCGCCGCCAACCACGATTTCGTCCGAGGTCTGGGCGCCGACGAGGTCATCGACTACACCTCGACCGACTTCGCCGAGCACCTGCGCGACCTGGACGTGGCCCTCGACCCGATCGGCGGCGGGTACGGGCCGCGCTCGCTGCGGATCCTGCGCCCGGACGGCATCCTGGTCGCGCTCGCCTCGCCGGCCGAGTCGTACCTGGAGGAGGAGGCGGCCCGGCAGGGCCGCCGCGCCCGATTCATGATCGTCGAGGCGGACGGCGCCGGACTGGCGTCGCTCGCCGGACTGGTCGACGCGGGTCGGCTACGCGTCGCGGTGGACACGGTGCTGCCCCTCGACCGGGTCGCCGAGGCGCACGCTATCGGCCAGACCGGGCGCACCAGGGGAAAGATCGTCCTGACGGTCTGACGTCGTCCCGGTTCAGGCGGGGCCGTCGTCCCCCCGGCCCGCCCGGATCGCGAGTTTATCCAGGTAGAACCACTGCAGGGCGCCGACCGCGAGCGCGAACGCCACGATCGCGGCGATCGGCAGCGCCAGGCCGACGGGCAGCGACTCCCCGCGGATGGACAGCCACACCTGGTAGACCGCGATCGGGCCGGTGAAGCGGTCCACGTTGTTGGCGAAGACGAACGGCCACATCAGGGACTGGGCGTTGATGAGCCACGTCGCGAGGACAGCGACCGCGGCCATCGGCAGCGCCGGCACGATCACGGCGCCGAGCGACGCGCGGCCGGCCCGCCAGTCCAGGCTCAGGCCCCGGAACAGGACCGTGAACAGGACCAGGGCCGGAATGTTGATCCACACGGGTGGGATGAGGCTGGCCAGCGTGTTGAGCGTGCCCCCGTCGCGCTGTGCCTCGAAGGCGCCGAACGCCTGGACCGCCGGGGTCACGAACAGCCACGGCGCGAACGGCAGGAGCAGCAGCTCGCTGAAGCGCCCCAGCGGCCGCAGCGCCCCGATGCCGAACCCGGCCAGCGCCGCGAGCGCCACCCCGACGACGGTCGAGATCAACGGCGGGAGCCATGTGTTGACGGCGACCCGGCCGGCGTCGAACCGCGACGGCGTGTCGCCACCGAACGCCCCGAACCACGGCCACAGCGCGTACGCCACGACGGCGAGGCAGCCGAGCAGCACGACGATCACGGCCGCGCTCGCCAGCGGCGACGTGGGCCGCCCGGCGTCCGGCGCCCAGCGGGCCCGCAGCCCGCTGAACGCGACGAGCAGCACGGCCGCGACGCCCAGCAGCGCCAGCGGGATCCCGACGAGGGTGAGCATGGCCGCGCCGCCGCCGAGGTCGAACTGCATGAACGTGTCCGCGAACGCGTTCGCCAGCAGCGTCGCCGTGCCCCGCCCGCCGCGGGTGAGCACGTACGGCAGGTCGAAGACCTGCAGCCCGTACGCCAGGCCGGCGATGCCGAGCAGGGCGCCCACGGCGATCGCGGCGGTCCACGCGCGGGGCTCGTCGGCGCGGCGGCGCAGCACCGGCAGGAACACCGTGACACTCACGGCGAGCAGCGCGCCGAACAGGATGGCCCAGGTGATCCACGTGACGCCGAGCTGCGGCGAGTCGCGCAGCACGTCGGTCCGGTCGGCGGCGAACCACGCGGCGGCCACCGCGACAGGGCTGAACAGCACCAGCAGGGGCACGAGCGCGACCCGGGTGACCCGCCGGCCCACGTCTCCCGACCGGTGGGCCAGCCACGCGACCACCGGGCCGGCGACCACCACGGTCAGCACCAGCGGGACGGCGACCAGCAGCGTGAACCCCAGCGCCGAGCCGAAATTGCCCTCGAACAGCGCCTGGTAGTTGTCCAGCCCGACGTTCTCCGCCGGGCGGTTACCGAACGGCGACTTCCGTTGGAAGCTCTCCACGATGGACCCGATCGTCGGCACCACGTACGCCAGCAGCAGCGCGAGCAGCGCCGGCCCGAGCAACGCGAGCCCGACCACGACGAACACGCCGCCGCTGGGACGCGCCACGGCCGGTGCCGGCGGCACGGCGTACGCGGGATAGCCGGTCGGCGCTGTCGGGTAGGGCGTGGGCTGCGGTGGGACGGGTGGCGCCGGCGCGGTCTGCGGCGGCTGCGGCTCGGTCATCGTGTCCTCCCCAAGGGCGTCAATCGACCGCGATGGTAGCCCGAACCGACTAACACAATGGAGTGCTCATGGAGCACGGCGCTTCAACGTCTAGATGTCCGGCGTAGCCGTATCGCAAGCAGGAACCCACGCGCGGCCAGCCGGCTCGGTGGACAGGGCCACGGTACGTTGACACGGCAGGTCACGCAGCAGGCGGTGGAGTCCGGCTGGTGCGCAGCCCGAATGGCCTGGGCCATCCGCCACACCACAGGCTCAGTGCCGTCCGGCGGCTCCAGCGGCGGATCGTCGGGATCGAAGTCAACCACCATCACACGTACTCCTCCTCGGTGGGCGGACACGGCGGCCACGCCAACAAAGCAGCAACCGCCGCACCCGTGGTGATAGCTTCGCTGCGCACCGTGATAGTCGGGAGGAATCGCGCTGTAGCCTCCTGTTGCCTACTCGCGGCCACGAGGGGTGGGATGACGAACGAACGCGGCGATCTCATCGATCACCCGCTGGCCGACGTACGCGCACGGCGCGGCTGGAGCTTGGCTGACGTGGCCATGCTGGTCCAGCGCCGATCGGGGCTGAACATGGCCTGCCGGCGCGAGAAGGTCTGGCGATGGGAACGCGGCGTCACGCCTGAGTTAGCGGCCCAGTACGCGCTCGCGGCGGAACTCGGCCTCGGTGTTGACGTCGTCCGAACGCACGCATGGCCCGCCTGGTTGCTCTTGGTCGATCGAAGTGAGCCCACCGACGCGGCGTGGACGGCCCGGGAAGCTGCCGACGTTCTCGACCGCGTCGTAGGCTCGGCAGGTATGGACCGCCGAGGGTTTCTGATCCTGACGGGTGCGACCACGACCGCGCTGGCAACCAACTGGAGCACCGCTCAAACTGACCTGCTCTCCGACAACGCGGGTGCCCGCGTCACCCCCGAATCCGTCGACCACCTCCACGCTCGCGTAGAGGAGCTTTGGCGCCTGGACGACCTGCTCGGCGGCGGGCCGTGCCTCGACGCCGGCGTAGCCGACCTGCGACTGGCGCAGCGGCTCATCGCGACCGGTCGCTACGACGCGTCGCTCGGCACCCGGCTGTGGTCGCTCGCGGCGTCCCTCGCACGGTTCTGCGGCTTTGCCGCCTTCGACGCGGGGCAGGACGCCGCCGCGCAGCGCTTCTGGCACGCTGGCCTACGCGCCGCAGCCGTTGCCGGCGACGTCGACCAGGGCGTGTATGTGTTGTCCAACCTTGCGCTGCAGGCGGCATACGCGGGCGACGGCGGGACGACCGTCGCTCTGCTCGACGCCGCGCGCAGCCGGGTGGACCCGGCCGCCCACACGGTCCTCGCGATGCTGAACTGCTGGGCCGTGCGTGGCCACGCAGTCAACGGCGACGGCCGGGCTGCGTCGGCACTACTCAACGAGGCCGACGACCAATGGAGTAGGCGCCGCGCCGAGGACGATCCAGGCTGGGTGTACTGGATGCCGCAACCCTCGCTGACCGCCGAGGCGGGTACCGCCCTGCTGGAGATCGGCGACCTGGCGGCAGCGGAGCGCTGCCTTACCGCCGGCCTATCCACCCTGGACGCGAGTTCGGCCCGCGAACGTAACCTCTACCTGGTTCGACTGGCGGAGGCTCAGCTCCGCTCCGGACGCCTCGACGAGGCGGTGGCCACAGCACACGAAGCCATCGACGCCACCAACGGGGTGGACTCGGTCCGGGTGAGCCGACGGATGGATCACCTACTCGACGAGTTCCCAGCCACGGAACACGTCACAGCGACTCTTCGCGACCACCGACGCGGATACTAGCCCCTAGCTGGGGCCGCGGTGGTCACAGCAGTGGTAGCGGGGTGGTCACCGTACCTGAGCACGCCCAACCTGCACCATTCGCTGTCTGAGCAGCTCAGGACGGCTACGGACCGATCAGCAGCAGCGTGCCGATCACGGTCATGATGACGGCTACCGTGCCGTCGAGGATGCGCCAGGCCGACGGGCGAGCCAACACCGGCGCCAGCCGGCGGGCGGCGCCGCCGAGGGCGACGAACCACACGGCGCTCGCGGCGGCCGCGCCGGCCGCGAACAGCCACGGGCGCGCCGACTGGTGGGCGACGGACCCGATGAGCAGCACCGTGTCCAGGTACACGTGCGGGTTGAGGTAGGTCAGCGCGAGGCAGGTCAGCAGCGTGGCACGCAGCGCCGCGGGCCGCCGCGCCGCCGCCGTCAGCGCGCCGGGGC
>NZ_BAAALT010000367.1:0-6927 GCF_039528515.1 Luedemannella flava | reverse complement strand
CCCAGATGCACGTCTCCCGACTCCTCACCCGCGCCCTCAGCACGCTCCGGGCGCAGCTGGAGTTGAGCATCTGACGCGTTTGACGGAACGCACGGCCGGGAACTGAAGTGACATGAACACGCTGCTGTGGATCCTCGCCGTAATTCTGGTCGTCTCCGGCATCTTCGCCCTCTTCCGGCGACAGGTGCTCTGGGGCGTCGTCCTCATCATCGTGGGTCTGCTGGTCGGGCCCGGTGGCGTCAGCATCTTCAGTTGACGCGGCACGCACACGTACCCGAGCGGGCGGTTCGCCCACGCGGGTGAGCGTCGGGGGGCACGGCACGCGCCGCGCCCCCCGACGCCTGCACCGACCACGACCCGCCACCCGAGGAGGAGTGATGACCGTTCCCCTGCCTCCGTTGCCGCCACTCCCCGGCGACGATGTCGAGCATGTCCCGCCCGGTCGCAGCCTCGTCGACGTGCTCGACGACCAGTTGGGCACCGTGACCACCCTCGTCGACGAGCTGCGCGCCGACGACACCCCCGACGACCGCCGCAAGCAGCTCGCCGACGTGGTCGTCGCCGAACTGTCCCGGCAGGTCTCCGCCGAGCGGCAGTACCTCTACCCGACCGTGCGGGCGCTGCTGCCCGAGAGCGACGCGCTCGCCGCCTCGGGCGGCGCGGAGGACGCGGCGCTGCTCAGGGCGCTGAAGGACCTCGACGGCACCAGCGTCACCGACCCCGCCTTCCAGGGCCGGGTCGACCAGGTGGCCGACCTGGTCCACCAGCATGCCGCCGACACCGCCGCCCTGCTCGCGCCGCTGCGCGAGGCGGCCACCGACGAACAGCTCATCCGGCTCGGCAACCGGGTGGAGATGGTCAAGGAGGCGGCCCCGACGCGGCCGCATCCGGGCGCTCCGGCCGGCCGGCCGTGGAACGCCGTGGTCGACCCGGCGCTCGGCGTCGTGGACAAGGCCCGCGACCTGCTCACCGGCCGCACCACGTACGCCGAGGACATCTGACGGTCTGTGACAGTTCGTGGTGTGGTGTCCGAAAGGCTGACCACGCCACGAACGTCGTACACCGGGGTCCGTCATCCGTGGCGATGCCACCCGTCCCTCGAGCGGCGTGCCATCCTTGCGGGGATGAATCCGACAAAACAGCCCACGAGGCGGGGCGCCACGGGTGCGCACCGTCGCCGACAGGTCTGGCTGGCGCGCTCCTCCGGCCTGGGCGTCGCGGCCGCCGTCGTGCCGGTGGTCTGCGCGTTCGCGGCCGTCAACGCGTCCGGGCACGGCCTCGCCCACCGTCCGGACCTCAACGCCGCGCCGCCTACGGGCGACGGTGCGGCCGGCCCGCGGGTCCCGACGGCGCCGGGTGTCACGACAGTGCCCGAGCCGAGGCCGGCGCGGACCGCCCCGGCGGTGCCCTTCGGCAGTCACCGCCGGCCCTACGCGGCCGGCGTGCTCGCCGTCACGGGCGACCGGTCCGACGTGGACGGTCAGGTGGTCGCCTTCTACCGCCAGTGGCGGGCGGCTTTCGTGCGGGCCGGCTGCGGGCGGTTCCACGTGGTCTCGCCCGACGCCGAGTACCCCGTCGTCGCCGAGGCGCAGGGCTACGGGCTCGTCATCTCGGCGCTGATGGCGGGCGCCGACCGGCGCGCCCGCGAGCTGTTCGACGGCATCCTTGGCTACGTCCTGGCCCATCCGTCCAGTCAGGACCGCGGCCTCATGGCGGCCGAGCAGGACGCCGACTGCCGGGACGTCAACGGCGGCGACTCGGCCACCGACGGCGACCTCGACATCGCGTACGGCCTGCTGCTCGCCGACCGGCAGTGGGGTTCCAACGGCCGGTACGACTACCGGCGGCTGGCCCTGCGCCGCATCGCGGCCATCGCCCGCAGCGAGGTCGACCCGCGGACGCACCTGCTGCGCCTCGGCGACTGGGCCTCCGGCGACGGGGCGCTGGCGAGCACCAGTCGCACGTCCGACTGGATGCTCGACCACCTGCGGGCGTTCCGCCGCGCCACCGGCGACCCCTACTGGGACACGGTCCGCCGCGCCCACCAGCGCGCGCTGTCGCGCCTGCTCGTCGGCCCCGGCGCCGGCACCGGACTGGTGCCCGACTTCGTCGTCGACACGCACGCGGGCCTGCGCCCCGCGTCAGGCCGGGTGCTGGAGAGCGAGCACGACGGGGAGTACTCCTGGAATGCCTGTCGGGTGCCGCTGCGGCTGGGCACCGACGCGGTGACCAGCGGCGACGCCCGCTCGGTCGCCGCCGTGCGGGCCCTGACCCGGTGGATCCGGCAGGCGTCGGGCGGCGACCCGGCCGCCGTCGCGACCGGCTACACCCTCGACGGCACGCCCCTGGCCAGTGGGGCCCACCCGGCGTTCGTCGCGCCCCTGGCCGTCGCGGCCCTGACCGACCCGACCGCCCAGCCGTGGCTGGACGCCCTGTGGCGGTGGATGGTGGCGACCCCGGTGCACGCCGGCGGTTACTACGCGGCGAGCGTGCAGCTGCTGTCGATGATCGTGGTCAGCGGGAACTACTGGGTGCCCTAGCTCTCCAGCACGTCGGCGAGCTCGTCGATGAACCGGCGCTCCGACTCGCTGACCCACTCGCCGCCGATGCCCAGCACACCGCCGGTCGACGCCGCCGTGATGACCGCCTCGGCGATGCCGACCAGCCAGAACTTGTACGCCGCCGCCTCGCCGTCGCCGGCCTTCCCGGTGAGCAGCGCGGTCGCGGCCCGCGCCCGGTCCAGCACGTCGGCGATCTCGGCGTCGATGTCGTCGGGCCGGATGAGCGGCGCCTCGGCGCCCTCCTCCGGGTCGCCGACCTGCTCGACGACGTGCAGCGCGACCTGCTCGACGAGCGGGCTGCCCGAGTCGCGGCCGGCGGCGATCGCCTCCAGGCCCGCCGCGGCCTCGGCCATCGTCTTGCGGGTGCCGTCCGGCTCGCTCGCGCTGGCCGCCACGATGACCGCCTGCGGGAGACCGACGAGCAGCCCCCACTCCTCGTCCGAGTAGACCGCCTGCTCCGTCACCGTGCCGCTCCTCGTGTCCGGTTGGTCGCTGAAGACCTGAGCCTACCCACGCGCCGGGCGGTTCATGCCGACCCCCGCCGTCAGCCGCAGGCGCGCCCGTTCACGGTGCAGGAGGACGGCGCGAAGTCCTCGCCGTTCTTGTCGAACTGGAAGCCGAGCGTCACCGAACCGCCGGCGGGGATGGTGGTGGCGCCGGTGAACGTCCAGGTGTGCTCGCCCACGGTCATGCTGGGCTTCGCCGCCGCGTTCGACCAGTACTGCGTGTTGGCGGTGACCCCGTCAGGGAACTCGAGCACGACCCGCCAGGTGGTCGCCGAGCCGCCGGCGTTGGTCAGGTTCACCGAGGCGGTGAAGCCGTCGCCCCACGCGCTGCCGGGCACGTACGCGCCGGTCACGGCCGCGGAGCCGGCCCCGCTGCCACCCGCGGTGGCGCTCGGGTGGGCCGGGGCCGCGCCCGTGGTCGGCCCCGTGGTGGGGCGCGCGGGCGAGCTGGGCGGTTCGGCCACGCCCGCGGTCGGGGTGACCGGGGGAGATCCGGCGGCGTCGCTGGGCACGGCGCCCGACGGGATGCCGGTCGGCGGAACCTCCAGCGGCGGCACCGGGGCGTCCGTGGGCACGGTCGCGAGCCCGGACGGTCCGCTGTCGCGGTTCATGTCGACGACGGCCCAGATGCCGCACGCCACGATGAGGACGGCCACGACGAGGAGCGCGACCGGACCCGGCTCGCGCAGCCAGCGCGGCAGCCTGCGCAGCCCGCGTTCGGGTTCCGGCGGCACGTCCGGCGCATGGTGTCTCCCCACGGCGAACACGATCTATGATCCACCGCCCGGCGCGCAACCTCGCGACCGATAGCCTGACCGGGTGGAGATGACCGATACGGACACCCAGCGCCTGGCCGGGGTGGCCGCCCAGGCCGCCACTCTCGTCGGGCCCGCGCTGGTCGAGGCCTTCCAGACCCGCCCGGACGTGGCCTTCAAGCGGGACCGGCACGATCCGGTCACGGTGCACGACCGGGCGGCCGAGGAGCGCATCCGCGACTTCATCATGGCCGCCGTGCCGGACAGCACGGTCGTCGGCGAGGAGGACGGCACCCGCGGCACCGGCCGCGTGCACTGGTACGTCGACCCGATCGACGGCACCGCCAACTTCGCCCGGGGGCTGCCGTTCTGGTGCACGTCCGTGGCGGCGGTGGTCGACGGCGCGGTGGTCGCGGGCGCTATCTGCGACCCCGTGCGCGGGGACGTGTTCACCGCGTCGACGGCCGGCGCGTGGTGCAACGACGTGCCCATGCGCAGCACCGGCGCGACAGAGGAGACCGCGGCGATGCTGGTCACCAGCTACCCGGGCGCGACGGGCATCGAGACCGACCGGGAGCGGGTGCTGGCCCGGACCGCCGAGCTGATCAGCACCTACGCGACGGTGCGCCGGCCCGGCAGCACGGCGCTCAACCTCGCCTACGTGGCGGCGGGCCGGGTCGACGTGGCGTTGGGTATCGGCATCAACGCGTGGGACGTGGCCGCCGGCGCGCTCATGGTCCGCCAGGCGGGCGGCCACTACTTCGGCCTGCGCCGCGCCTCGCCCGACGGCCCCGTGCCGGACCCCGCGTGGCAGCGCCCCGGCTACCTGGCCATGGTGGGCACGCTCGACCCGGAGGCGACGACGGTGCGGTCGCTGTTCGTCGACCGGTACGACCTGGCTGGTCTGTGACCGTTCTGCTGGTCGTCGACGCCGCCAGCGTCGTGGGGTCGGTGCCCGACGGCTGGTGGCGCGACCGCGCGGGCGCCGCGACCCGGCTGCGCGACGCGTTCGCGCCGGTCGCGGCCGACGGCCTGCCGGCGCCGGCGTCGGCACCGGCGATCCCCGGGCCCGTCGAGGTCGTCCTGGTCGTGGAGGGCCAGGCCCGCGGTGTGCCGACCATCCCGGGAGTACGGGTCGTCGCGGCGCCCGGCTCCGGCGACGACGCCATCGTCGACCTGGTCGCCGGCCTGGACCCCCACCGCGACTGCATCGTGGTGACCGCCGACCGGGGTCTCCTGGACCGCCTGGACCGTTACGGCGTCCGCGTGCGCGGCCCCCGCTCGATCCCTCGCCGGATGCTATGACCTATGGCGCCATAGCACTGGCATGCGGGCCGCGAAACCAGCGCTATGGCGCCATAGCGCGCTGCTAGCGCAGCCAGGGCATCTTTCTGACCAGGGTCGTGCGCTGCCACCAGGGGCCGAGCGAGTACGGCTCGCCCATGCGGCTGACCGCCAGGCCGACGATGACCAGGGCGTAGATGATGTGGTCGTCGAGGAACGGGTTGGTGGCGATGGGCAGGCTCGCCATCCACATCATGACCATGAGAATCGGCCCGGCGAACGCGGAAACGATCATGCCGATGCCGAGCATCAGCGCGAGGCCGAGGCCGAGCAGGGCGCCCATGAACAGCACGTCGGCCCACCACTTGCCGGCCATCGCGTTGAACATGCCGGCGAAGGGCCCGTCGACGTTGCTGAGGAAGCCCTTGGTCGGCGACCCGCCGTTGATCACGGCGTTCGCCGGCTTGGTGGACGTGTTCCAGCCGAACATCTTGTCCAGGAACGCCCACAGGAAGATGAAGCCCAGGGCGATCCGCGTCGCCGCGAAGATCGCGTGAGCGGCCCTGGTGTTGGGACCGCCTCCCGTGCCCATCGGTTCCGGCATCGCGCCGCCCCGCGCGGCCATCGCGCGTTCGGTCTCGTCGCGCCGCATCTGGTAGGGCTCACCCGCCGCGCGGGTGCGGTAACCCTCCTCGACGCCGCGCGTGTCGGGTGCCGGCTCTGTCTGCGGCATCCGTTCGGGCGCCGCGTGCATCGGATCACTCATGACGCCTCCCCATACTGGGAAAAGGGTACGAAAGTATTTTAGGGCGGCTGATCATCGCGGGGGCCGGATCGGAGGTCCCACCAGGGGATCCTCGCGACGGCCGGCGCGGTAGCGCACCACCGTGCCGAACAGCCGGTCGTGCCAGGCGCGACGTTCGGCATCGAACAGGACATTGAGCATGCCGACCAGCCACACCGGGGCGAACGCGATGCCGACGCCGGCCCGCGTCGCCGCCCGGACGAGGCCGACCCGTCCGCCGTCCGGCCGGGTCACCGCGAGGCCGAGCAGCAGCGCCCCGACGGTCCGCCCGCCCAGCCACCACGCGGCGGTGAAGTAGGTCCACGGCAGCGCGGCGGCCGCCATGACGGAGACGGCGGGCAGCAGGTCCGGCTCCACGCCGGTGACGCTGCGCCAGATCGCGGACGGCAGGCTCGCCGTCAGCGCGGCGGCGGTCGCCACGATGGCGAGGTCGACGGCGAGCGCGCACCACCGCGACACCAGGCCCGCGTACTGGTGGTGCCGGTCGGCGACCGCTCCGGACCGGCTGCGCGGGAGCCCGCCCGCCGTGGCGTTGGCCGGCGGCACCCCTCAGCCGCCGAACAGGCGCCGGATCGCCGACTCGACGCGGTCGTCGGCCTGGGCCGTACTCTCCCGGAGCTGTTCGGCCGTGTCGCCGATGACGCCCCGCCCCTGGGCGACCATGAGGTCGCGGACGCCCTCGTCGGCGGTCAGGTCCTCGATCACGACCGGCAGCACCCGCTCGCGGATCTGCGGGATGGCGCCGTCGATGAGCCGCGGCACGACCTCGGCTACCAGGTGCGGCACGAGCGCGTCCACGATGCGCGGCACCGCCTGGCCCTCCGCCCAGCGCAGCCCGTCGTCGACGGTGCGTCGCACGAACACGATCGCGTCGGCCCGGCCGAGCGCGAGGCTCGCGCGACCCCGGGCCGTGGCGCGGCCGCGGGCCGCGGCGAGACGCTCCTGACCGCGGGCCATCCGGTCCGCGACGAGCCGCGAGCCCGGCAGCCGCCGCACCCCCCGGCGGGTACGTCGGG
>NZ_BAAALT010000366.1:0-6415 GCF_039528515.1 Luedemannella flava | reverse complement strand
ACATCGCGGCGGCGCTGGCCGCCGTCCGGCGCGAGGTGGAGGCGGCGCGGGCCGAGGCGACGTCCGCGCGGGCGCACGCCGCGCAACTCACCGAGCAGGTCGGCCACCTCGCCGCCGCGCTCTCGCGGCTGAGCCCGGCCGACCGGTGACCCGCTGACGCGTGCGCGTCAGCCCACGCTCGGCAGGTCGCTCATGTCCACGTTGGTACAGAACAGGCGCGCGCCGGCGTCGCCGGTGGACCGGTTGGTCGGCCGGGCGTGCAGGACGACGGAGTGCGCGTTCGCGCCGTCCGGCATCGCGTACGTGGTGGTCGTGCGGGACATGCCCCACCCGCCGGGCAGGACCCGCACGTCGAGCCAGATCTCGCGCTCCGAGATCCGCGCTCCGCGCGGGGCGCGCGGGTTGCTGAAGTGCGGCCCGGCGGAGGCGGCGGTGCGGCCGCAGCGGTCGCGGTGCACGTGGACGCCGAAGGTGCGGCCCCACGCCGAATGGGGCATCCCCTGGACCACGAAGACCACCGTGGCGCGCCCGGTCGGGCCCCGGAACGCGACGATCGCCGTCCCGGCGCGCGCGTACGCCCGGTCGTAGACGTACTGCGGGCCGTTCGCGAGCAGGTGCTGATCGCGCGGCGCGACCCGCGGTGGCGCGCTGGGCGCGGGATCCGGATCAGGGACCGGTGCGAGCGTCGCCGCGAGCGTGACCGCCAGCGCGACAGACCCCAATAAGCTGTGCATATCCGCTTAAACGAGGGCGCGCCGCGCCGGTTCCGGGGCTCAGCGGCGCAGCCGGGCCGGCTGGATCGCCGAGGAGAGCAGCCGCTGGAAGCCCACGAAGAACAGCAGGACGGGCAGCAGCGACAGCACCGACATCGCGAACAGCGGGCCGAGTGCCGTCTCCCCGCCGGACACCACGAACGCGCTGAGCCCGATGGGCGCCGTCTGCCGGTCCACGTCCGGCAGATAGATCAACTGGGTGAGGAAGTCGTTCCAGGTCCAGATGAACGACAGGATCGCGGTGGTCACCAGCGCCGGCCGGCTCAGCGGCATGATCACATTCAGGAACACGGTGTACGGGCTGCACCCGTCCACCTTCGCGGCCTCGTCGAGGTCGCGCGGGATGCCCCGGATGAACTGGACCATGAGGAACACGAAGAACGCCTCGGTGGCCAGCAGCTTCGGGACGATCAGCGGCAGCGGCGTATTCACCCAGCCCAGCCACCGGAACAGGGCGTACTGCGGCACGATCAGCACGTGGCTCGGCAGCAGCAGGGTGCAGATCATCACGCTGAACCACCACCCGCGCAGCGGGAAGCGCAGGCGCGCGAACGCGTACGCGGTGAGCGCGCAGGAGACGGTGTTGGCCACGACGGTCGCGACCGCGATGAGCGTGCTGTTCAGGAAGAAGGTGCCGAACGTCGCCGACGGCAGCCCGGTCCACCCGTGCACGTAGTTGGACCAGGTGATGTCCTCCGGGATCACCGACAGGTTGCCGATGATCTCGTTGGGCGACTTCACCGAGCTGCCGATGAGCCAGGCCACCGGGTAGATCAGCACCACGGCCAGGGCGATCAGTAGCACCGTCCGGCCGACCTGCCGAGCCGACGACGCCTGGATATCCACCACGGTCATCACAGCCCCCAGTCGTCGGCGTAGTGCACCCAGAACCGCCCGGCGACGAAGAGCAGCGCGGTGAGCGAGCCCACGGCGAACAGGAACGCCCACGCCATCGCCGAGGCGTAGCCCATCTCCAGGTCGCCGAAGCCCTTCAGGTAGAGGTACAGGGTGTAGACGAGCGTCGAGTCGGTCGGCCCGCCGGTGCCGTTGCTGACGATGTAGGCCGCCGTGAAGCCCTGGAAGCCGGCGATGGTCTCCAGCACCAGGTTGAAGAAGATGACCGGGGACAGCGTCGGCAGGGTCACGTTGCGGAACGTGCGCCACCGCCCCGCGCCGTCGAGGGCGGCCGCCTCGAAGTAGTCCGTGGGGATCTGCTTGAGGCCCGCCAGGAAGATGACCATCGGGGCGCCCAGCTGCCAGACGGCCAGCGCGATGAGGGTCAGCAGGGCGGTGTCCGGGTCGTTCACCCAGGGCCTGCCCTCGATGCCGAAGAGGGCCAGGAACTGGTTGACGGCGCCCCCGCCGCTGAACATCGCCTGCCACACGACGGCGATGGCGACGTTTTGCTGCCTCATTAACACAGCCCACGCCAGCTGTGTCAATCAGCCGGTTCCGCACCTTGGGTGGGTCGAGCGACTAAGTTTGCGCCGCTTTACGGCGGTGGACATCGACGGCCGGTGCGGGCCGATGACCTTCCTTAACACCTCGGTATCGCCGGCTGAAACGTTCTGTTGACACGGGTAGGCTCAGCCACGCAACCTGTCCAGACGCCGTCGCAGACCACCCTGCGGACCGGTCCACCCGCACGACATGGGCGAGCCACGATGAGCGAGTTCCCGCTGTTCCCCGGGCACCTGCTAGCTGGTAGGTACCGGCTGCTCGGCATGCTCGGCGCCGGCGGCATGTCCGTCATCTGGCGGGCATACGACGAGGTCCTGCGGCGCACCGTGGCGCTCAAGGTGCTGGCGCCCCAGATGGCCGCTGACGGACGTCGGCGCACGATGGTGCGCGACGAGGCCCGGGCCACCGCCCAGCTGGACCATCCGCACGTCACGGCGGTGCACGACTACGGCGAGGCGGTCGCCGGCGACGGGTCGGTCCTCGGCTTCGTCGTCTACGAGCTGCTCGACGGCGAGTCCCTGGAGAACCGGCTGGTCCGCGGGCCGCTGCCGTGGAACACGGCGGTGGAGATCTGCGTGGCCGTCGCCGAGGCGGTCGCCGCGGCCCACGAGCTGGACATCGTGCACCGCGACATCACGCCGGGCAACGTCATGCTCACCAACGCGGGCGTCAAGGTGCTGGACTTCGGCATCGCGACCACGGTCGGCGCCCCGGACGAGGACGAGGACGGCACCACGTTCGGCACCCCGGAGTACGTGGCGCCCGAGCGGCTCGACGGCGCCCCGGCGCACGCCGCCACCGACGTGTACGCCCTCGGCGTCCTGCTCTACGAGATGCTCATGGGCGAGCCGCCGTTCCGGGCGGACAACTGGGATGAACTGGCCGCTATCCAGCGCTCGGACGTGCCGCCCATCCCGCGCAACGTGCCCGGCCTGCCGCTCGACGTGGCCCGCCTGTGCCAGAGCTGCCTGGACCCCAACCCCAAGCGCCGACCGTCGGCCGAGGTGGTCGTCGACCGCCTGCGCGCCTTCGTGATCACCCCCTGCCACCCGGTGGCGCCCCGCGCGGACCTGCACCGCACCGTGCCGCGCACCATGCCGGCGCCGGCCACCGCCGGGCACGCCGCCCCGCCGAGCCCGTGGGGCCGCCGGGTTGTCCTGGGTGCCACCGCCGTAGTGAGCCTCGTCACGATCGGGGCGATCTTCGCCGTGCTGGGCGAGGGCGACGGCGGCCCGCGCGACCAGGGCGCCGTCCTGCCGACCACCCCGGGCCCCACGTCGGCCGCCGCCTCGCCCACGCCGTCGCCCACCCCGAAGCCGCGCAGGACCACCGGGGCGCCCACGGCGCCGCGCACCACCGGCCCGGCGCCCACCTCGGCGGCGCCGACGGCCGCGACCCTGCAGACGCTCGCGGCCGAGTTCCGCAAGCTGGTCAACGACGGCAAGGCCAACGGCGCGATCCGCCCCGACGTCGCCGAGGACCTGCTGCAGGTGCTCAACAACGCGCTGCGGTCCGGCACCTCGGCCGACGTGCGCCACGGCCTGGAGCTGCTGCGGACAAAGGTGGACCAGCGCGCCAACGAGCCGACGGCGATCACCGAGACGCTGGCGGCGAAGCTGCTCGCCACCGTCGACCGGATGCTGGCCATAGCGCCCGTCACACCGACGGCCGCGTGACGCCCGCCACGAGATCGCGTCCCGGGCCCGTCCCGGCCCCGCCGGCGAGCTAAATTCACATTGAACGTACCGGTCGCGTGATCCGCGTCCGACGTCTACGACCACGGCCCGGGGTTCCGATCGAATCCCCGGGCCGTGCGCGTATCTAGCTGGCGATCACCCCGCGCAGCCACTCGTAGCTCGCCTTGGGCGTCCGCACCTGGGTGTCGTAGTCCACGTGCACGAGCCCGAACCGGGGCGGGTAGCCACGGGCCCACTCGAAGTTGTCCAGCAGCGACCAGTGGAAGTACCCCCGCAGGTCCACCCCGTCGGCGATCGCCCGGGCGGACGCGGCCAGGTGGTCGGAGGTGAACGCGATCCGCGGCGCGTCGTCGACCCGCCCGTCCGGCCCCACCTCGTCGGCGTAGGCGCACCCGTTCTCGGTGATGTAGACCGGCGGCAGCGTCGGATACCGTTCCTTCAGCCCCATCAGCGTGGCGTAGAGGCCTTCCGGCTCGATCGGCCAGCCCACCCCGGTCCGGCGCGGCGCATCCGGCACAAAAGCCTCAACCCCTATCTGGTACGCGCTGCGCGCCGCGCGGCCTTCGGCCGGCAGCGGCGAGTCCCGGACATGCACCCGGTAGTAGTAGTTGACGCCGAGGAAATCGAGCGGGGCCGCGACGGTGTCCAGGTCGCCGTCGGCGAGGAACGAGAAGTCGGTCAGGTCGCCCCACACCTCGGCCGCGTCGGCCGGATAGCGCCCGCCGAGCAGCGGCTCGGTGAACAGCCGGTTGACCAGCAGATCCTGCCGCCGCGCGGCGGCCTGGTCGGTCGCGCTGTCGCTGGCCGCCACGGCCGGCGACATGTTCAGCGTGACCCCGACCGGGGCGGCCACCCGCGCCCGCAGCTCGCGCACCGCCAGGCCGTGGCCGAGCAGCAGGTGGTGGGCGGCGGCGAGCGCCCCATGGCCCTCGCGCGCGCCGGGCGCGTGCCGCCCCTCCGCGTACCCGGTGATCGACGAGCAGTACGGCTCGTTCAGGGTGATCCAGTGCCCGACCCGGTCGCCGAGGTGGTCGGCGAGGATCGCCGCGTACTCCGCGAAGCGCGCCGCGGTGTCGCGCGCCCGCCAGCCGCCGACGTCCTCCAGCGCCTGGGGCAGGTCCCAGTGGTAGAGCGTGGCCCAGGCGTCGATGCCCCGCTCGGCCATCCCGTCGAGCAGCCGCTTGTAGAAGTCCAGACCTGCCGCATTGGCGGGGCCCCGCCCGTCGGGCTGCACCCGCGGCCACGCGATCGAGAACCGGTACGCCCCCGCGCCGAGGCCGGCGATCAGGTCGAGGTCCTCGGCCCACCGGTGGTAGTGGTCGCAGGCGACCGCGCCGCTCGTGCCGTCGGCGACCTTGCCGGGCGTGGCGGCGAACGTGTCCCAGATCGACGGGCCGCGCCCGTCCTCGGCGACGGCCCCCTCGATCTGGTAGGCCGACGTGGCGACGCCCCAGACGAAGCCGGGCGGGAATTCGATCATGAATCGCAGGGTACCCGGTGTTCACCCGCGATTGGTAAGAACATTTATATCGCGCCACGCGGCCGGCATTCCCGGCGCGTACACCTGCGAACATGACGGTACGAATCCTCGCCGCCACCGGCGAGACCACGGCGGCCGCGCCCCGTTACACCCTGCTGGTCGCCAACAACGCCGACGAGGTACGCGCCGCACAACGGCTGCGCTACCGCGTCTTCGCCGGGGAGCTCGGCGCCCGGTTGACATCCCCCCTGGCCGGCCTCGACGTCGACGAGTTCGACGACCACTGCGACCACCTCCTCGTCCGCGAGGAGCACACCGGCGAGACGGTGGGCACCTACCGCATGCTGCCGCCGGCGAAGGCCGCGGCCCTCGGCCGCACCTACAGCGACGGCGAGTTCGACCTGCGCATGCTCGCGCCCCTGCGCGACGCGGTCGTCGAGACGGGCCGCTCGTGCGTGCACCCCGACCACCGCTCCGGTGCCGTCATCAATCTCATGTGGACCGGCATCGCCCGCTACCTGCACCTCATGAACAAGCGCTGGCTCACCGGCTGCGCCTCGGTCGGGCTGGCCGACGGCGGCGCGGCGGTCACCGCCGTGTGGGGCATGATCCGCGAGAAGCACCTGGCGCCGCCGCGACTGCGCGTCGAGCCGCGCAACCCGTACCCGGTGGGTGATGACGACCCACTGCCTCGCGCCGCGGCCCTCGCGTTGACCCCCGCGCTGCTGCGCGGCTACCTGCGCCTGGGCGCCTGGGTCTGCGGGCCGCCCGCGCACGACCCCGACTTCGACGTGGCGGACTTCTTCGTGCTGTTCTCCCTGGACCGCATGGACCCACGCTACCTGCGCCACTTCCTCGGCGACGTCAACGCCGGGCAGGCGGCCGGGCGATGACCGCGGCGGCCCTCCCGGTCGTGGCACTGCCCGGTGCCGCCGCGCCCGGCGCGCTGAACGGTCCGGCGTCCCCCGGCGCGCTGAACGGTCCGGCGTCCCCCGGCGCGCCGG
>NZ_BAAALT010000365.1:0-5859 GCF_039528515.1 Luedemannella flava | reverse complement strand
CGCCGTCGCGGCGCGGGCGGCGAGCTCGGCTCGCAGCGCCGCGCCCTCCGGGCCGCGGATCACCGTCAGGGCCGCGTGGGCGCCGGTGGCCACCGCGGGCGGCAGGGCCGTGTCGAAGATGAAGGTACGGCCGGTGTCGACCAGGTGCGCGATCAGCTGCTCCGGACCCGCGACCACGCCGGCCGCCGCGCCGAACGCCTTCGACAGGGTGGCCGTCACGACGACGTCCGGCTCCCCGGTCAGGCCGGCGGCGGCCACCCCGCCCGCGCCGGCCGGGCCGAGCAGGCCGGCCGCGTGGGCGTCGTCGACCAGCAGCAGGGCGCCGTGCCGGCGCGTCACCTCGTGCAGGGCGGGCAGGTCGGCCAGGTCGCCGTCGACGGAGAAGACCGACTCGGTGACGACGAGCGCCGGCCGGCCCGGGTGCGCCGCGAGCGCCGCCGCCACCGCCGCCACGTCGGCGTGCGGCGTGACCACCGTTTCCGCGCCGGTCGCGCGGATGCCGTCGATGAGCGACGCGTGGTTGTGCGCGTCGCTGACGACCAGCGTGCGGGGCTGGGTCAGCGCGCGCACCGCGCCGAGGTTGGCCAGGTAGCCCGACGAGAACACCAGCGCCGCGTGGGTGCCGAGCCAGGCGGCGAGCGACTCCTCCAGCTCCGCGTGGGCGGTCGTGGAGCCGCAGACCAGGCGCGAACCCGCCGCTCCCAGCCCGTACTCGAAGAGGGCCTTGGCCGACGCGGACAGGATGTCGGGGTGCCGGCTCAACCCCAGGTAGTCGTTGCCCGCCAGGTCGATCAGGCGGTCCTCCGGGGCGCGCGGGCGCAGCTCGCGGCGCAGCCCGGCGCGTTCGCGCAGGTCAGCCTTGTGAGCCAGGGTGGCGAGCCAGTCCTGGGACACCGTGCGGCACCCCCTCGGTTGTAGAGATTCAACAGACGTCCTTGTAGGGTACGTCCCATGTCGAAGATCCTTGAGCAGGCCAGGGCGCAGGTGCTGGAGAACGGCGTCGGGCTCGACGAGGCGGGCGTCCTCGAGGTCCTGCGGCTGCCGGACGAGGATCTGGCGGCCGCCCTGCAGCTCGCGCACGAGGTGCGGATGCGCTGGTGCGGGCCGGAGGTCGAGGTCGAGGGCATCGTCTCGCTCAAGACGGGCGGCTGTCCGGAGGACTGCCACTTCTGCTCGCAGTCGGGGCTGTTCACCTCGCCCGTACGCGCCGTGTGGCTCGACATCCCGTCGCTGGTCAAGGCCGCCAAGCAGACGGCCGAGACGGGCGCGACGGAGTTCTGCATCGTGGCCGCCGTGCGCGGGCCCGACGCCCGGCTGATGAAGCAGCTGCGCGAGGGCGTCGACGCGATCCGCGCCGAGGTCGACATCCAGATCGCCGCGTCGCTGGGCATGCTCACCCAGGAGCAGGTCGACGAGCTGGTCGGGATGGGCGTGCACCGGTACAACCACAATCTGGAGACGGCGCGGTCCTTCTTCCCTCAGGTCGTGACGACGCACACCTGGGAGGAGCGGTTCGACACGCTGCGGATGGTGCGCGAGTCCGGCATGGAGGTGTGCTGCGGCGGCATCCTCGGGCTCGGCGAGACCATCGAGCAGCGGGCGGAGTTCGCGTTCCAGTTGGCGCAGCTGCAGCCGCACGAGGTGCCGCTGAACTTCCTCAACCCCCGGCCCGGCACGCCGATGGGCCAGCAGCCGGTCGTCGAGCCGCGCGACGCGCTGCGCGCCATCGCGGCGTTCCGCCTCGCGCTGCCGAAGACCATCCTGCGCTTCGCGGGCGGTCGGGAGATCACGCTGGGCGACCTCGGCACCCGCGACGGACTGCTGGGTGGGGTGAACGCGGTCATCGTGGGCAACTACCTCACGACGCTGGGGCGGCCCGCGGGCGACGACCTCGCCCTGCTGGCGGAGCTCTCGATGCCGGTCAAGGCGCTCTCGGCGGCGCTGTGAGCGCGGACGCCCGGCCTGCGCCGACAGACGCCGGTGCGGCGTGGTGCGACCGGTGCGGCGGGGCGGTGTCCGACGGTTCCCACGTGGAGTGCGCCACCGCGCGGGGTCTTGAGCCGCCGCGCTACTGCGTCGCGTGCCGGCGCCGGATGAAGGTCCAGGTGCTGCCGGCCGGCTGGTCAGCCACGTGCGTCGAGCACGGCACTCTCACGTCGTAGACGCGCGGCCCGCGACGCCGACTCCTCCGGCGGCGCCGCTCGCCTCCCACCCAGCGCCCTCACCGAGCACCGGATATTTCGGATATTTCCGGGCGTTGGCGTTGACCGCCAACCGTCCTCAGTGGATTCGTGGGCGATCGTCGGGCCCAGAGCACCACAAACCGCCACGAATCCATCGTGGATGCCGGGCGGAGCGGGCCACTATGGATTCATGCGGGATTGTTGCCCCCAGGAGGGCACCAAGCCCGCACGGATCTACAGTGGATGATCGACAGCGGTGCCGGCCGGGCCCGCGAGCGGCTGCGCCGCCCGCGGGCTCGCACGCTAGTTCGGGGCGTGGATCTTGTCGGCCGAGTTCTGGGCGAAGTTGCGGAACGGCACGTCGATACTGGCCCGGTCCGCGGCATGGTTGCCGGAGAGGTACTGCTTGATGGCGCCCGGGAACGTCGACGTACTGAACCGGGTGCCGAACACGTTGGTGTAGATGGTGGTCGGCCCCGTATTGCGGACGACGAACCGGGTCGGGCTGATCACCCGGAACGCCCCGTTGAACGGCGACGACGGCGAGTCGAACGCGATCTTCTTGCCGGTGCGTTCCGTCGTGCGGCGCACCAGGTCGCACAGCCGGCCCTCGGCGCCCGAGTAGCACAGGTCGATCGGCCGACGGATCTTGTTTGCGGAGTCCGGGTCGAAGAACCGGCTCGGGTTGGCCACGAACGCGATCGTGAACAGCTCGAACTGCGCGAGCTTGCCCTGGTTACGGGCGAACGAGGCCATCGTCCAGATCTCTGACATGTCCCCGATGTCCTTCGACCCGTCGAGCACGTCCGCGGCACAGACGGAGTCCGGGATGAACCGGCCCGTGAACCCGCCCCCGTCCGGGGAGTTCGACGGCGTCACCGGGCCGACATTCTTGATCTCGCGCTGGTCGGCGTCGCAGTCCCGGTTGACCGTGAACCCGCCCGGGTGGCCCAGCGGCAGCAGCACGTTGTACCGGGCCTCGGTCACCGCGCCGTTGTCCTTGTACTTGCACGTGCCGTGGAACAGCAGCTCGTGCAGGTTGTTGGTGAGCGCGTCAGGCGAGTGGGTGCCCTGGTGGAACTTCATCAGCACGTCGCACGTCTTGACGGTCGCCCCGTCACGGCTCTCCTTCGCGGCGATGTTGTTGCCCACCGAGACCTTGTGGCCCACGTGGTCCTCGTCGCGCTGCTTGGCCGGGTCGCTCGGCGCCAACTGCTCGTTGGTGTACCCGAACGGGAACCAGCCCGTCTGCCTCCACAGGTCGGCGGTGCGCGGGTCGTGCCCGTGCTCGTGGCCGAACGAGCACCCGGACGAGTGCCGCGGCGGGTGCCACGTCGGGTACACCTTGCCGTCGGGGCCGTACTCCCAGTACCGGGCGTGGATCTGCCACGAGCACTCGCCGGACCTCGGCTGGTACCCCTTGTCCTTGACGCCGGTGATCAGCGCGTAGGCCCGGCTGAACTTCGCCCCGGACGGCGGCAACGCCTTGCCCCACAGAGGGTTCGTGGCGACCGTGGCGCCGCCGGAGGCCGGCGCCGTCGGCGGGGCCGGGGGCGAGGCGACCGGCGCGCCGCTGGGCGACGGCGTGCCGGACGGCGCGGCGGAGGAGCCACCGGGCGTGGTGCCCAGCCAGGACGGGCTCGGCGTCGACGCGGGGGCGCCGGCGAGGCGCCAGATCTGGTTGCCGGCGCTGGCCGGGTCGCCGCAGTCCCATTGCAGGACGCCGGCCCCGTCGGCGTCGCCGCCGGCGTACACGTCGGCGCACTTGCCGGAGTAGCGGGACACGAGCATGAAGGCGCGCGGGAAGTCGGGCACCGCCTGCAGTCCGAACTCCTGGCTGGGCGTGCGCCCGCACGCGGCGGCCTGCGTCAGCGGGGTGCCGTTGTCGGTGCGGCCGTGGGCGATGTCGACGCAGGCGCCCGTGGACTCGTTGCGGATCTCGTAGGAGCCGCCGCCCAGCCGGGTGAAGGAGAAGCGCTGGGTCGCGGAGTCGGCGCACGCCTGCTGGTTGAGGTCGACGCCGTCGGCGTGGGCACCGCCCGGGGCGGTGAGGCACTTCTCGGAGTGCAGGGCGACGAGCGTGCTCACGAAGTCCGGCCCGGCCGTGGTGCGCAGCAACGCGTATCCCCCGACCGCGGCTCCGAGGAGGGCCACGCCCGCGAGGGCCGTCAACAGGGGGCCGCGCCTGGACCGGGTGGCTGCTCTCATGACTGTCATCCGCTCACGTGAGTGGTGCAGGAACATCATGGATGCTTATCAATCCCGCAACCTACCAGTGACAGAAGCTAAGTAAAGACCGAAATGCGCGATAGTACGACTACACCGCGTCAACCGGCCCGCCATTGATGTGAGTACCCGCATCTATTACGGTGATTTCGTGTGATCCGGCCCCGGCACCGGATCACTTGTGGACCTGGGGGATCGCACTGGCGACCGACGACCCTGCCCACCGACCGGCACGGTTGGCCGGCCGCACCGACGTCCTGTCCGCCATTGAGGCGAGGCTCGACGCGGGTGGCGGCGTCGTCCTTACCGGACCGAGCGGCATCGGCAAGACCGCCATCCTCGATGCCGTGGGCGACGCGGCCCACGGGCGTGGCGAGTGCGTCCTGCGGGTCGCCGGCGCGCCGACCGAGCGGTGGGTCTCGTTCTCCGCGCTCAGCGACCTGCTCACGCAGCTGCCCCCCGGCACGGCGCTGCCCGGCCCGCTCGCGGACCTCGCCGCAGCGGTCGCGGACCCGCCCGACCTGCGGCTGCGGCTGGCCTGGCACGAGCTGCTCAGCGCCTGCGGGCAGCGCGGTCCGGTGCTGGTGCTCATCGACGACGCACAGTGGATAGACGCGGCCAGCGCCCAGGTGATCGGCTACGCGGCCCGCCGCACCAGCAACCCGAACATCCGGGCCGTGGTGGCCCAGCGCTGGCCCGAGTCCGCCGGCTTCTCCGCCGAACGCGCCCCCGGCCTGCACCCCCGCGCCGGCAACCTCACCCCGCCGCCGGTGACCGAGCTGACCGTGCCGCCGCTGCGCGCCGACGACCTGGCCGAGCTGCTCGCCGCGCACGGCCTGCCGTACCGGGCCGCCGGGCGGTTGTACGCGGACAGCGGCGGCAACCCGTACCTGGCCCTCGCGCTGGCCGGCGCGTTCCTCGACCGGGGCAGCGGGTGGCGGTCCGTCCCGCTGCCGGAGCGGGTCCGCACGATGCTGCGCGATCGCGTCTACGGCCTGCCGCTGGGCGTCCGGGACACGCTGCTCGTCGCCGCGCTGGCCACCCGGCCGACGCTCGCGCAGCTGCGGCTCGCGGGACGCCGCGACGCCGACCGCGAGATCCGCCTGGCCGAACAGGCCGGTCTGGTCACTGTGGACGGAGGGCTGGTCCGGTTCACCCCGTCGGTGGCGGCGACGGTCGTCGCGGACACGGCGAGCCAGCACCGCCGCGCGGGTATCCACCACCGGCTGGCGAGCGTGGCCACCGACCCGGTCGAGGCGACCCGGCACCGGGCGCTGGCCGGGGACTTCCCGGACGCCGACGCGGCCCGGTCCCTCGTCGCCGCCGCCGAGGCGGCCCAGGCCCGGGGCGCGCGCGGGCTCGTCGCGGACCTGTACCTGCTGGCCGCCGACCGTACTCCCCCGGAGCTGCACCGCCAGCGCCTGGACTGGCTCGTGGCCGCCGCCGAGGC
>NZ_BAAALT010000364.1:0-5708 GCF_039528515.1 Luedemannella flava | reverse complement strand
GACCACTGACCAGCCCGAACTTCGGACTCAATCATCTAGCGGGTCGCCGGGCTGGGCGAAGTCGAAGTCCACCAGGCCGACCGGCAGGCCGTCGCGCCACACGACGTTCCACGGCCCGAAGTCGCCGTGACAGATCACCTCGCCGGCGCGGGCAGGCCCGTCCGCCAGCGCCCACCGGGCATCCGGCGGCGCCACGAAACCGGCGCTCGCCTGGTGAAAGTCCCGCAGCAGGTGGGCGAAGGCCCGCAGGCCCGCCTCGGGCACCACCTGGCGCCAGCCGTCGGCCCCCGACTCGCCGGGAATGAACCCGAGCACCTCC
Source organism: Luedemannella flava (assembly GCF_039528515.1). Lineage (NCBI taxonomy): Bacteria > Bacillati > Actinomycetota > Actinomycetes > Micromonosporales > Micromonosporaceae > Luedemannella > Luedemannella flava. The sequence goes on along the minus strand of NZ_BAAALT010000364.1, from coordinate 5,389 downwards.
CGCCCGTCAACAACCTCCAGCGGTACGGGTACCCGGGTGAAACCCACCTCGTGCAGGTGGCGGAGCAGGGCGTGCACCGTGGGGGTCCACCACCCGGCAGGACGGTCGACGCGGTCGCCGTCCACCCGGACGTACCGCGTGGTCATGGTTTTCTGATCTTCTCGGCGAGGCGTGGTCGGGGCTTGCCGTCCACGGCGGTGCAGATGCCGTAGACCCTGGCGTGGCTGGTCCAGCCGTTGACGCGACCCTGGTTGTTGCTGATCTGGACCCGGCCGCGGGCGTCGAGCGCGGAGACCAGGTGCAGGTAGACGGTGCCGGCGACCCTGGCGAGCACGATGTCGCCGACCTCCAACTTCGTCGGGTCGACGGGCGACACGGTGACGAGCTGGCGGCTGTGGATCAGCGGGACCATCGAGCCGCCGCTGGGCCGGAACTCCACGGTCGCGCCGGCGGCGACCCGGCCGGCCATCAGGTCGAGCATTCCCACAGCACGGAGTATGCGGCGCGGCCCCGCCGCGTCGCGATCGAGTATTCGCGATCGGGAACCGGCCTAACGCCTCGGGGCGTGGCAGGCGCAGCCGGCCGTGGCCGCCGCGAGGGTGGTCGGCGACGGGCTCTCGGCGGCGGCCCGCACGTCGGCCAGCATCCGCTCGCGGTCGGCGCTGGTGATGTGCCGGCCCCGCGCGACGACGGCATGGATCCGCGTGGTGTTGGTGATGTCGGCGAGCGGGTCGGCGTCCAGCACGACGAAGTCGGCCGCCTTGCCCGGCGTCACGGTGCCGTGCTGGTGGTCGATCCCCAGGCACCGCGCCGCGTCGCGGGTGGCCGCCTGCAGGGCGCGCATCGGGCTCAGGCCCGCCCCGACCAGGTTGGCCAGCTCGTCATGCAGACTGAACCCCGGGAGTACGAACGGGTTGCTGCAGTCCGTGCCCGCGACCAACGGCACGCCCGCCGCCTCCATAGCGCCGACGATGGCGATCAGCGCGTCGAGGAAGCGCGCCTGGACCACGATCTGCTCGGGCGTGGTCGGCGCGAAGATCGCGTGGCGCTCGGCCCACGGCTGCCGGTACGCCTCGGGGATGTAGACCAGCCGGGGGTCGTTGTCGAACGTGCCGAGCGGGGAGTTGACCATCCGCAGCACGGTGATCGTCGGCACCTGCCACGTCCGGTTGCGGATCAGCAGGCGGTAGAACGCCGCCGCCCGCGCCGGGTCGTAGCTCTCGCTGGCCTGCCAGTCCAACTCGCGCATGAAGTAGTAGTAGGCGAACGGGTCCACCAGCGGCGTCTGCGCGATGAGCGCGTTGAACGCGTCCCGTTGGCCGGACACGGCGACCGGGATGCCGAGCAGGTGCTCCACGGTGTGCTGCCCCGCCCGGGACACGTCCTCGGCCGGCACCAGGTACGGGATGTGCCCCGCGAACGGGATGTGCTCGCGCCGGGTCGCGTCGGCGACGTCCTGGTACAGCTCGGGCGTCAGGTGGGAGTACACCTTGACGAAGTCGCCGCCGTCGCGCTTGATCTGGCGGACCGTCGCGATGACCTCGCGGCGGTCGTGCACGATGATGTCCTCGGGCCCCAGGAACGTCGCCGGCCCGTCCACGATCTGGCCGGCCGCCACGACGCGGGGGCCGAGCAGCTCGCCGCGCTCGATGCGGGCGCGGGTGGCGCGCACCTCGGGCCCGCCGCGCATCTCGCGGATGCCCGTCACCCCGTTGGCGAGGTAGAGGGGCGGGAAGATCGCCTCGTCGACGATGTTATGGGCGTGCATGTCCCACAGGCCGGGGATGACGTACCGCCCGGCGAGGTCGACGGTCCGCGCGCCGGCCGGGCGGGGGACGCCCCGACCCTGGGCGACCGCGACGATCTTGTCGCGGGCGACGACGATCACCGCGTCCGATCGTGTCGGCGCGCCGGTGCCGTCGATGAGGCGACCGTTGACGAACACGGTGAGGTCCGGCGCGGAGGCGCCCGCGGGATCCGCCAGCAGGGTGGACGCGGCCACCCCGGCGCCGCTGAACGACAGCCACCGCAGGAAACCCCGCCGACTCACCTCTACATCGGACACTGCCGCCTCCCTCGCCTCGGGTGCAGCCGACAGTAATGTCGCGAACGACACCACGTAACCGCCGACCGCCCGGTTGACACCTCCGATGCGCGGGCGTCCACGGCCGTCGATCGGGCGATTGAGTGCCTGCCGTAGGAGCGGCACCCGTACCCTCTGCGGGTGAGCGGTAGCAACGACTACGTGAGGCTGCGAGAAACCTTCAACGAGGACGCTGAACGGTATGACCGTGCGCGGCCCCGGTATCCGGCACAGCTGTTCGATGATCTCGCTGCGGCCGGATTAGCGCCCGGGACAAGGCTGTTGGAGATCGGCTGTGGCACTGGGCAGGCGACCGTGCCGCTGGCCGAACGGGGCTACCGGATCGTGGCCGTCGAGTTGGGCGCGGACATGGCTGCTGCGGCCCGGCGAAACCTTGCCGGCTCCGACTCGGTGGCGGTCGTGACGGCAGCGTTCGAGGAGTGGCCCTTGCCTGCGGAACCGTTCGACGCGGTGTTCTCCGCGACGGCGTTTCACTGGATCGATCCGGCCGTGCGGGTGTCGAAGTCCGCTGACGCCCTGCGTCTCGGTGGTCTGCTGGCCACCGTGGGAACCCACCACATCGCCGGTGGCACCTGGACCGAGGCGTTCTTCGTTGAGATTCAGAAGCTCTACGAGCGCTTCGATCCGTCCACGCCACCGGGCCTGCGTCTTGAAGGTGCTCAGAACATTCCGGCGGACGATCGGGAGCTGACCTCGTCGGAGCGGTTCGGGCCTGCGAGCTTCTACCGATACGAGTGGGAGCAGCGGTACTCGACAGCGGAGTACCTGGATCTGCTGTTGACCTACTCCGGCCACCGTGCCTTGCCGGAGGCGCAGCAGAGCGCCTTGCTGAACTCCATCGCGCGGCTCATAGACGTCGACTACGGGGGCCAGGTCGTCAAGCGCCACCTGACGGAGCTGAGGCTCGCCGAACGTGTCCGGTGAGCGGCCGACTGCCCTCGCCGGACCGGGTTCCGCTCACGCGGCGTCTTCAGCCGGACGAGCTGGTCGCCGAGCTCAACGGCGACGCCGACCACGAGTGGCTCACCGCGCTCGTCAAGCGGTATCGGGCACTGAAGCGGTAGCGTCGCGGCGGTTGTGCACAGTACCCGGGAAGGTGAGAACACATGGCGTTGCGCATCGTTCCGGTCGGTCCGGACACCGTCGAGCAGTGGCGCGCGGTCCATAACGAGATCATCCCGGCGCACCAGCTGACCGCCGATGAGATGCGCGACCGCCTGACCCGCAACCGCCTGACCCTGGCGTACGACGCTGACGTGCTGGTCGGCAACGCCACGATCCGGCCGCCGCGATCGGACGGGACGACGGCGACGGTGATCGTGCGGATCCTTCCCCCGTACCGTCGAAGGGGTTTCGGCTCGCGTTACCTGGACGCGATGCTGGCCGAGGCGCGCACGATGGGCGCGCGCCGCATCGAGACGGTGGTGCTCGCGGCCAACGCGGACGGGCTCGCCTTCGCCGTCCGTCGCGGTTTCGTCGAGTTCGACCGCTACGTCGTCGACGACGAGACCGCCGAATTCGTCGACCTGTACCTAGAAGACGGCCCGCGCGGCTCTGCCGATGAGCAGGAGCAGTAGGCAGGATCCGCCGATCAGCCAGCCGAGGAGCCCGGCCATGGCCACCGGAGCCGGCACGGCCGACCACGCACGCCCGAGCCAGGACGGTGACGGTGCGGCCTTGGCCCCGCGCGCGGTCCTGCGGTGGTGGACCTCGGCAGAGAACGGACCCCCGCCCCAGGCGACGAGTGCGAAGGACAGCAGGACGCAGGTCAGCCACGCCGGGTACAGCGCGCCCGCGTCGCCCCGGCCACCACCGGGCGAATACGGGAACGCCAGCGGCCGGATCAGCGCCGCGAGCCCCACGATGACCAGGCCGTAGGCCAGCATCCCGAACGTCGCCAGCCAGCCGCGCCGCAGCGTCCCACCGGCGCCGGGACTGTGCAGCACGGCCCCGATCACGATGCCCGAGAGGGACATTGTCACGATGGCCAGGCCGTCGTCCCGCAGGAGCCGGTGCGCGGCCCGCAGCCAGTCGACCTCGTCAACCAGGTTCTGCACCCACACGGCGACGGCGATGCTCAGCCCCATGGCGAGCACGAACAGCACGATCCGTAGGGCGAGGGGGATCCTGGGCGGCGGTGTGGTGATCACGGCGAACACGGTAGCCAACGCCGCACACCACCGTCACATGATCGTTGATAGGGTCCGGCCGTGCCGTTGACGGGTGAATCCTTTCCGGTCGCGTCGGCCGGCGACGTGGCGGCACTGGTGGAACTGCTCGGCCGGGCTGTCCCGGATGCCCGGTTGCGCGCGAAGCTCGGCGACCACTTCTCCTACGTCGCTGGCGTGAGCCCGGAGTGGTTCCGACCGCACCAGCAGACAGTGGTCGCGGAGCTTCTCGACGGGTTCGACGTTACCTACGACAACCTGTGCGTCCTGCTGGCAGACGCGCCCGACGGCTGCGTGGAGCACCTGGCCCGGCGCCTGCGGGCCGGCTGGCAGTTCCAGGCGGCGTGGGCGCTCGCGGCGATCGGCACCGAGGCGGCGCTTGCCGCGGTAGCCGATCTGGTCCGCACCGGCGCTGACGCCCGCGAGTTCGAGGACTGCGGGATCTGGGTCCCGCCGAAGGGTCCGGCGCAGCGCCGGTTCTCGCTCGACCGGCGCGCTGTCGAACTGCGCCAGTTGTTCAGCAGAGCCTCCGTTGCCGCCGCCGACCACCCGGTGGGCCTGCGGCTGGCCGACGTCGTCCGCGATCCGGGCGCGACTGCGGTGGCCTGGCACTACGTGTCACTCCGAACTGTCCGACCTGCCCGGGATGCCGCGTTGGCCGGCTGATCGTGCGCACCTCGCCGGCCCACAGGGCTCGCTGGGCTGGGTGGTGAGCGCGACCGTGGACCGCGACGGCCGCTGGTCCGACGAGACCGTCGCGCATGACGAGGCGCCCGATGGGGAGAGCGACGCGGTCGACAACGATGACACGCGCGGTCTGGGCTTGGTGATCCTCCGCCCCTACGACGACAGCCTCACCTACTCCAACGGCCACGTCCTGTCCACGCCCGGCGTCGTCGGCACGGCTGGCGGACCCGCGATAGGCCTCTACCCCAACCCCCATTGCCGCTCGTGCGACCGTTTGATGTTCCACGTCGTCACGGTCGAGAACTACATCCGCGAGTACGGGCACGGTTGGCGCACTCTGTACATCTGCGAGGACTGCCACGTCACGACCTGTACCGCGACGAACTGGAACTAAGGAACTGCCGAGGAATAACTTGAGCTTTTGGCGGTG
>NZ_BAAALT010000363.1:0-4480 GCF_039528515.1 Luedemannella flava | reverse complement strand
CCGCCCCACGCGGCCGGCGAGGTCGCGCGCATCGCCGAGGACGCGACCGGTGCGCTCGTGCTCGCCGGGCCCCGGGCCCGGGTGCCGGACGTGCTCGCCGGGCTCGACGGCGCGGCCACCGCCCACGTGGCGGCGCACGGCACGTTCCGCGCGGACAACCCGCTGTTCTCCCACCTGTCGCTCGCGGACGGGCCACTGACCGTGCACGACCTGCTGCCGCTGCGGCGGCCGCCCGGGCTGCTCGTGCTGTCCGCCTGCGACAGCGGGGTGTCCACCGTGCACGAGGGCGACGAGCTCATGGGCTTCGCCGCGGCCATGCTGGGCCTGGGTACGCGCACGATCATCGCCAGCGTCGGCCCGGTCGACGACGAGGCGACCCGGGCGCTCATGGTCGACCTGCACCGCCGCCTTGCCCGCGCGGTCGCCCCGGCACAGGCGCTCGCCGAGGCCCAGGCGGCGCAGACCGCTGACGCGCTGTCGAGCACCCACGCGTTCCGCTGCTTCGGCGCGGGCTGAACGTGACCCGGTCTCGTCCGAACGGAGGCTGTGAGAGCGCCGTCGACGTGCTTCGCTGGGTGCCGGAGGCCATTCGATCCACAATGGAGACAATGTGACGGGCGTCGATCACGTGATCGCTGGACGGTACCGGTTGGTGTCCCGGCTGGGCGCCGGCGGCATGGGCACCGTGTGGCAGGCCCACGACGAGCGCCTGCGCCGCGACGTCGCCGTCAAACACATCGTGTTCCCCGCGACGAGCAGCGGGACCGAGCAACAGCGGCTGGCCGCGCTCGCGATGGCGGAGGCACGCCACGCCGCGAGCCTGGCGCACCCGCACATCGTGGCGGTGCACGACGTGATCGAGGAGGACGCACAGGTCTACATCGTGATGCAGCTCGTCGTCGGGCAGACCCTTGAGCAGGTGGTGCGCGGCGGTGGCCCGCTGCCGCCCGCGCGGGTCGCCACGATCGGCCTCGCCCTGCTCGACGCCCTGTCGGCCGCGCACGAAGCCGGCGTGCTGCACCGCGACGTGAAGCCCTCGAACGTGCTGATCTCGCAGGCCGGCACGGTGCTGCTGACCGACTTCTCGATCTCCCGCGCCGTGGGCGTGGGCACGATGACCCGCAGTTCCATCCTCATGGGCACGCCGGGCTTCATCGCGCCGGAGCGCTTCACCGACGGCATCTCCGGCCCGGAGGGCGACCTCTTCGGACTGGGCGCCACGCTCTATTTCGCGGTGCAGGGCAAGCCGCCGTTCTACAGCGAGGACGGCCTGGCCAACCTCTTCGCGAGCGCCTCCCGGGCGCACGCGCCCGCCGACCGCGCCGGCGACCTGGCGCCCGCGCTCGACGGCCTGCTCGCCAAGAGCCCCGCCGAACGCTGGAGCGGCGCCCGGGCCCGGGCCGAGCTGGCGGCCGTCAGCCGACCCGCGACCGAGCGCGCGACCGCGCCGACCGTGGTGGACTCGCCACCGGTCGTGCTGCGGGCCGAGGCCCCCGGACCAGCGCCCACGCGGCCGTCCATCACCAAGACCTCGTCCCGCGGGACGGCACTGCGCTGGCTCGGTCTCGTCGGTGCCGTGGTCGTCATCGCGGCCATCGTGGTGGCGGCGGTGGTGATCCGGGGCAACCTCAACGACGCCCGCCGCGCGCGCCCGGGCGACTGCCTGCGCGCCCTCGACGACCAGAGCAGCTACAACAAGATCGTCGACTGCGCCGACGACGCGGCGGCGAGGAAGGTCATCGGGGTCGTCACCAACGTGCCGTTCGTGGATCCCGACCCGAACTGCGCGCAGTGGGCGCCGGACGTGACCTCGCAGTTCTGGTTCCCCGACGGCAGCGGCGGCCTGGGCACGGAACTCTGCCTCGGGGACGTCCGCTGACCAGCGGCTGAGGCCGTACCCAAAGAATCTTTCTCCGGTGTGTATCAGGGCCGCCTGACGCTGCTCTGTCTCTCCCGTCAGCACCACGGTGGGCGGGAAGGAGGCCGGGATGAGCGCACCGCTGCCCGCGGCCGCTGGGCGCGGCACGGTGGCCGAGGCCACCTGGACCGTCCTCAACTGCCTGGCCGGCGCCGGTGTGCCGGCCAGCGTGGCGCAGCCCGGGCCGCGCGCCTCGGCGTCGACGGAGGACGTCGCCGTCTGGCCGGTGGCCCTGCTGCCCGAACGGGTCAGCGGGCCCACGGGCGGTGAGCCGCTGCGGTTGCGCGCACGGTACCTGGTGACGTCCGACAGTCCGCAATGGACGACCGCGACGCTCGACCGGGTGCTGTCCGCGCTCCTCGCCGAGCCCGCGCTCGGCCTCGTGCCGGAGCCCGTACCGACCGAGCTGTGGGTCGCGCTGGGCGCTCCCCCGCGGCTCGCGCTGCTGGTGGACGTGCCCGTGCGCGTGCACCGGCCGGCACCGTCGGCGCCCCGGGTCACCGGCGGGCTGCGGATCACCGAGACCCCGCTGCGCGCGGTGCGCGGGCAGGTCGTCGGGCCCAGCGACGTGCCGGTTCCCGGCGTACGGGTCGTGGCGGTGGGGCTCGACCTCGCCACCCGCACCGACGCGCACGGCGCGTTCGCGTTCGCCGGCCTGCCGGTCGCCGCGACCCGGCTCACCGTAGCCGGCAAGGGGCTGCGCGGCGGCGCCGACGTGCCCGCCGACGCGGCCCAACCAGTCGTCCTGCACTGCCAGTACGAGGAGGTTTAGTCCATGCCCTTCTACGCGTCTCCCGGCATCTATGTCGAGGAGGTACCCAGCGGCGCGCGGCCGATCGGAGCGGTCGGTACGTCCACCGCCGGCTTCGTCGGCGTCGCGCCCGACCCGAACGCCCCGCAGCACGAGGCGATCGCGGTCAACAGCTGGTCGGAGTTCCTGCGCTACTTCGGCGGCGGCGACGACACGCCGAGCACCCCGCTGGCCCGTGGCGTGTACGGGTTCTTCGACAACGGCGGCGGCCGCTGCTACGTGGTCAGCGTCGGGCGCACCGACCCGATCGCCGGCGGCGGCCGCCAGCGCTCCGGCCTCGACCTGCTCGAGTCGGTCGACGAGGTGGCGATCGTGGCGGCCCCCGGCTACGCCGATCCGGCCTCGTACGAGGCGCTGCTCGCGCACTGCGAGCGCCTCGGCGACCGGATCGCCATCCTCGACCCGCCGGAGGACGTGCCGGCCGTCGACCGGCTCATCACCGTGGCGACCACGGGCGTGCCCCCGAAGAAGGCCACGGCGAAGTCGGCCGACCAAACCGAGGCGGCGCCCGCCAAGGCGGCCACAGCCGAGCCGGCGGGCCTGCGCCCGCGCGAGTCGGCGTACGGCGCGTTCTACTTCCCGTGGATCGTGGTGCGCGACCCGCTGTCCGGCGACGTGATCGCCACCCCGCCGAGCGGCCACGTGGCCGGCGTGTGGGCGCGCAACGACACGCTGCGCGGGGTGCACAAGGCGCCGGCCAACGAGCCGGTGCGCGGCGTGCTCGACCTGACCTACCGGGTCACCCGGGCCGAGCAGGACCTGCTCAACCCCAAGGGCGTCAACTGCATCCGGTACTTCGCATCGGAGGGCGTACGCATCTGGGGCGCCCGGACGCTGGCCGCCGAGGCGAGCGAGTGGCGCTACCTCAACGTGCGGCGCCTGTTCAACATGCTCAAGGAGTCCATCGCCGAGGGCACCAACTGGATCGTCTTCGAGCCCAACGACGGCCTGCTGTGGCGCTCGATCCGCCGCGACATCAACGCCTTCCTCACCCGCGTGTGGCGCGACGGCGCACTGCTGGGCCGTACGCCGGCCGAGGCGTTCTTCGTCAAGTGCGACGAGGAGACCAACCCCGCCGACGTCCGCGACGCCGGGCAGGTCGTCGCCCTGATCGGGGTCGCGCCGGTCAAGCCGGCCGAGTTCGTCGTGTTCAAGCTCAGCCAGTCGCTGGCCGGACCGGAAACGGAGTAGGTAGATGACGCAGCCGAACGCGTCGGGCGCTCAGCCGGGCAACTGGGTGGACCCCTACCGCGCGTACAACTTCAAGCTCCTCATCAACGGTGTCACCGAGGGCCACTTCACCGAGGTCGGCGGGCTCGGCCTGAAGGTGGAGCGGATCTCCTACCGGGAGGCCGGCAACAGCTCGATCGTGCGGGCCATCCCGGGCCGGGTCAGCTACGCACCCGTCACCCTCCGGTTCGGTCTCACCTCGTCGGCGGACCTGTGGGAGTGGCTGATGACGGCCGTCGAGGGCCGCGTCAACCGGCGCAACGTCTCCGTGGTCATGCTCGACGCCAGCGGCACCACCGAGGTCCTGCGCTGGAACCTGCTCAACGCGTGGCCGGAGGAGTGGTACGGCGCGCCGCTGGACGCGCTGAGCCGGGAACTGGCGATCGAGACGCTCGTGCTGGCGCACGAGGGCCTGCAGCGGGAGACCAGCGGTGGCGCGGCGGCGGCGTAGTCCCGCCGAGGCCGCCCGCCGCCGGTGCGCCCGGTGGCTCGCCGCGCTCGCCGACGCGCTGGCCCGGCTG
>NZ_BAAALT010000362.1:0-4308 GCF_039528515.1 Luedemannella flava | reverse complement strand
CAGCGCGTCGAGGACGGCCGCCAGGTGGTGGCCGGTGCCGGCGCCGACGTCGACGACGAGGCCGTCGGCCCCGCCGTCGCGCGCGTGCGCGGCCAGGGCGGCGCTGAGGAAGTCGAACGCGCCCGAGTCGAGCAGGTCGGCGCGGGCGGCGAGCTGGGAGGCGTCGTCGCCGCCCGGGGCGCGGCCGGCGAGCAGGTTCAGGTACCCCTGGCGGGCCACGTCGAACGAGTGTCCGCGCGCGCAGCGCACCGCCTTCTCGGCCGCCGCGAGCGGGCCCGCGCAGACCGGGCACCGCAGGTCGGGGAGGATCTGGGCGAGCATGGGTCCTTCCGGCATAGGGTCTGTTCATGGTCGCACTCAGCGAAGACGAGATCCGCACCGCGCCCAAGGCGCTGCTCCACGATCACCTCGACGGCGGCCTGCGGCCCGCCACGGTCCTTGAGCTGGCCGACCAGGTCGGGCACCGGTTGCCCGCGGGCGACGAGGAAAGTCTGGCCGCGTGGTTCGCCTCGGCGGCGGACTCGGGCTCGCTGGAGCTCTACCTGCAGACGTTCGACCACACGGTGAGCGTCATGCAGACGGGGTCGGCGCTGCACCGGGTGGCCCGCGAGTGCGCGTTGGACCTCGCGGCCGACGGCGTGGTGTACGCGGAGGTGCGGTTCGCGCCGGAGCAGCACCTGGACGCCGGGCTCAGGCTGGACGAGGTGGTCGAGGCCGTGGTCGCGGGCTTCGCGGAGGGCGCGGCGGAGGCGGGCCGGGCCGGCCGGCCGATCCGGGTCGGCACGCTGCTGACCGCGATGCGGCACGCCGCCCGGTCGATGGAGATCGCCGAGCTGGCGGTGCGGCACCGGGACCGGGGCGTGGTGGGCTTCGACATCGCGGGCGCGGAGGCGGGCTTCCCGCCCACCCGGCACCTGGACGCGTTCGAGTTCCTGCAGCGGGAGAACTTCCACTTCACCATCCACGCCGGCGAGGCGTTCGGGCTGCCGTCGATCTGGCAGGCGCTGCAGTGGTGCGGCGCCGACCGGCTGGGCCACGGCGTACGCATCGTGGACGACCTCGATCTGTCCTCTCCGGACGCGCCGAAGCTCGGCCGGCTGTCGGCGTACGTGCGCGACAAGCGGATCCCGCTGGAACTGTGCCCGTCGTCCAATGTGCAGACCGGGGCGGCGGCATCCATTGCGGCGCACCCGATCGGTGTGCTGCGCGACCTGCGCTTCCGCGTCACGGTGAACACGGACAACCGGCTGATGAGCGGCACCTGCATGTCGCGCGAGATGGCGCTGCTGTCGGAGGCGTTCGGCTGGGGCTGGGCTGACCTGCAGTGGTTCACCATCAACGCGATGAAGAGCTCGTTCATCCCGTTCGACGAGCGGCTCGTGCTCATCAACGAGGTGATCAAGCCGGCGTACGCGAAGCTGCTGGGGTCATAGCGGCCACCTCGCGCAGGATGCGGCGCCCGGACGCGGGCCGGGCGCCGAGTCCCTCCTGGCGGTCGCGGATGCCCGGCTCGGCGCGCATCAGGGCGTACCCCCGGTGGATCAGCAGGCCCGGTGGCTTGCGCTTCTCGCTCAGGTCGCGGGCCAGCCGCCGCAGGTAGGTCACGGTCCGTGGCCGACGCAGGGAGTACGCCCCGGCGAGCAGCCCCAGCCGGTCGCAGTCGGCGACAAGGTCGGCCGCGAAGATGCCCTCAGCCACGAACAGCGTGACCCTGCCCAGGTCGAAGCGCCGGTGACCCACGCGGCGGTCGGCCCCGATCGCGTAGATCGGCACCTCGCAGGGTCGACCGGCACAGATGGTGGCGATAGCGTCGAGGGCGGCGTTGTGGTGCCAGGCGCCCGGATTGTCCCAGTCTACGACGCCGTCGCTGATCGGCAGCGTCGGATCGTCGCCGTCCTTGTAGAAGTCGTCGAGGGCGAGCACCGGCAGGCCCGTCTTGCGAGCTATATACGATTTGCCCGACCCGGAGGGGCCGGCAAGAAGGATAACTCGGGCATTTCTAGGCTCCATCGTGGATGCTCCCCGCGCGTTACTGATTGACAGAGCGTGACCGTCCCATCACGTCTCGGGTCGGTCCCTCTCCTGGACTTTCTCTTTGACACGCGGCGTGGTGGAATCTCGAGGTCCGGCCGCATCCTGCCGGACGTTACGTGGTGCCCGGCGAACGGGCCGGCAGACGTGACCGGTTGGCCGGTCGCGGCAGCCGAAAAGCCATGGAACGTTGGGACGGCGGCAACGCCGCGACTTGGGGAAGGTGGCGAGATGAGCACACGACCGGAGGCGCCTGTATCGGCCCCGTCTCGCTTCCGTGGCCCCATCGGCTGGCTCCGGGACCGCCCGATCTGGACCAAGCTCGGTCTGATCATGATCGTGCCGGTCCTCGCGACCATCGTCGTCGGTGTGCAGGGCCTGCTCGACCACGTCAACAACGCCGACGAGGCCGACCGGGCGCAGACGCTCGCCGTGCTGTCAGGTGACGCCGGCCGCCTCGTCGACGAACTGCAGGACGAGCGCGCCTCGGCCGTCATGCTGCTCGGCGCGCCGGCCAGCCGGGTCAACAGCCTCAAGGGCAGCTACACCGAGCTCCAGGCCAAGACCGACCAGGTCACCTCGGACTACCGCTACCAGCGCAGCACGCTCGCCGACCCGCCGGAGAACATCGCCGTCCTGCTCGACCGGATCGAGACCCAGCTCGGCGAGCTGGCCGCGCTCCGCCAGATGGTCGCGGACCGTAGCGGCGCCCCGCAGTACACGGTCAACTACAAGTACCAGAACCTCATCGGTGACCTGCTGCGCGTGCGCGAGACGTCGGCCCAGCTCTCCGGCGACCCGGCCCTGATCGACCGGATGCGCGCCGCCTCGGCCATCGCCTCCGCGAAGGAGTACCTGTCCCAGGAGCGCGTCATCGTGCTCCGCGCGCTGCTGGCGGGCGAATACCCGGCCACCGTGCGCAAGGAGTACATCATCGCGCGCGCCGGCTTCGAGCAGGCGCTCGTGACGTTCCGCTCGGTGTCCAACGCCGCCCAGCAGCAGCGCTACGACGTGACCCTCAACGGGCCGCAGTTCCGCGAGAGCCGCCGCTACGAGGGCATCATCGACTCGCTGCCCGGCACGGTCATCCCGGCCGACAAGGTGCCCGCGGACAAGTGGGACGAGGCCATGGTGGGCCGCAGCGCCCTCATGAACGACGTCGAGATCGACCTCAACCGCCAGGCCAGCCAGTACGCGACCGACCTCGGCGACGACGCGCAGCGTCAGGTGCTCGTCGAGACCGGCGTCCTGCTCGCCACCCTGCTGCTCGGCGTGCTGTTCGCCTGGCTCGTGGCCCGCTCGATGGCCCGCTCGCTGCGCGACCTGCGCCAGGGCGCCCTCGCCGTCGCGCAGTACGGTCTGCCGCAGGCCGTCGCCCGGCTGCGCGACCCGGCCCTGTCCGGCCAGTTGCAGCCGCAACAGATCGCGGCCCAGATCGCTGATCCACTACCCGTACGCAGCAAGGACGAGTTCGGGCAGGTGACCGAGGCGTTCAACGCCGTCCACCTGGAGGCCGTCCGCACCGCCGCCGAGCAGGCCGCCCTGCGTGCCTCCGTCGCGACGATGTTCGTCAACCTGGCCCGCCGTTCGCAGATCCTGGTCGACCGGCTCATCGGTCACCTCGACCGGCTCGAGCGCGGCGAGCAGGACCCGGACCGTCTCTCCGAGCTGTTCCAGCTCGACCACCTGGCCACCCGGATGCGGCGTAACGACGAGAACCTGCTGGTGCTCGCCGGTGCCGACTCCACGCGTATCCAGCGCGAGCCCGCCGCCCTCATCGACGTCCTGCGCGCCGCCCAGTCCGAGGTCGAGCACTACACCCGCATCGAGTTCGGCGTCGTCGACCAGGACGTCGAGATCGCCGCGCACTCCGTCAACGACCTCGTGCACCTCGTCGCGGAGCTGTTCGACAACGCGACGGCGTACTCGCCGCCGGACACCGCCGTGCTCATCGAGGCGCGCCGCATGGGCGACCGCGCGGTGCTGTCGGTCGAGGACCGCGGTATCGGCATGAGCTCCGAGCAGTACTCGGAACTCAACGAGCGCCTCGCCTCGCCGCCCACGGTGGACGTCACGGTCTCCCGCATGATGGGCCTCGTCGTGGTCGCCCGCCTGGCCAACCGCCACGGCGTCCGCGTCGAGCTGCGCCGGGCCCCCGAGCGGGGCACCATCGCCGAGGTCCAGCTGCCGCCGGCCGTGCTCGTCCCGCGCGCGCTGGCCGGGCGTACGGCGGCCCCCGCCGGCTTCCCCGCCTCCCGGCCCGCGCCCGCCGAGGTG
>NZ_BAAALT010000361.1:0-4193 GCF_039528515.1 Luedemannella flava | reverse complement strand
CGCGCGGGCGGCCAGGGCGGGGCCGCCGGCGCTGGCGTCGGTCGCGTTCGAGCGCGCGGCGCAGCTGAGCCGTCGCCCCGACGAGGCCGCGAAGGCTCTGGTCACGGCCGCGCGCCTGGCCTGGCTGGGCGGTCACCCCACGCGGGCGCGGGTGCTGCTGTCCCGGGCGCGGGCCGTGGAGCTGCCGACGGACGTGCGGGCCCAGGCGGAGGCGCTGGAGGGCGAGATCGAGCTGCGCGCGGGCACCACCACGCGGGCCCGCAACCTCCTCCTGCACGCCGCGAGCGAACTGTCGCGCGACGGCCACGAGCTGACGCTGGACACGCTGATCCTGGCCGGCGAGGCGATGACCGTCGCCGGCCACCACACCGACTTCATCGAGCTGGCGGGTCAGGTCGCCGTGCTGCCCGGCGGGCGGCCGGAGTCGCAGTTCCTGCTCGCGTACGCCCATGGCCAGGCCGCGTCGTACCAGGGTGACCTGAGCGGGGCGGAGGCCTCGCTGCGCCAGGTCATCGCGCTCGCGGCGCGGCTGTCGAGCCCGACCGCGTCGGTGCGCGCCGCCGTGGCCGCGACGCTGCTCGGCGACCCGGTGCGGGCCTACCAGTTGGCGCAGCAGGCCATCGTGCAGGCGACCGCCCGCGGCTCGGCGACGCTCGTACCGCCGGCGCTGGAGATCATTTCGTTCTCGGAGTTCGCCGTCGGCCGCAACCTGGCGGCCGCGACGGCCGCGACCGACGGGCTGCACGCGGCGCGGGCCACCGGCCAGGAGAGCCTCGCCAACAGTTTCCTGGCCACGCTCGCGGTGCTGGCGGCCATGGACGGCGACCGGGAGTCGTGCCACACGCGCCTGCGCCAGCTGCGGCCCGCGCCGGTCGACGGCGAGATGAGCCAGACCGAGGCGTTCTCCCGCTGGGCGCTGGGGCTCATCGAGCTGTTCGACGGCCGCTACCGGGCGGCGCTGGACTGGCTGCGCCCGTTGATGTGCGACGACGAGCAGGTCCGGGGCAACACGATGATCCGGATCCCGGCCACGCTCGCGCTCATCGAGGCGGCCACCCGCTGCGCCGACCACCAGCTGGCCCGGGACAAGCTCTACATCTTCGACGTGTGGGTCAACCGGTCACGCACGGCGCCGTGGCTCGCGCTCGCCGCCCGCAGCCACGCCCTGGTCGCGGAGGACGACGCGGAGGTCGAGGGGCACTTCGAGGAGGCGCTGCGGCAGCACTTCGCCGCCGGGGCGGATCACGGTCGGGCCCGCACCGAGCTCCTTTATGGTCAATATCTTCGTCGGGTACGCCGTCGCGGCGCGGCCCGGGAGCACCTGCGCGTCGCGTTGGACATCTTCGAGCAGCTCGGCGTGGCCCGATGGGCGGGTAAGGCGAGCGCGGAGCTGCGCGCCGCCGGTGAGCGCGTCGAGCCGTCCGCACCGGCCGGCGCGCTGACGCCCCAGCAGCGGCAGATCGCGGACCTGGTCGCGGGCGGCGCGACCAACGCGGAGATCGCGACCCGGCTCTTCCTGTCGCGCCGGACGGTGGAACACCACCTCGGCAACATCTACAGCCGGCTCGGCCTGCGCTCGCGCGTCGACCTCGCGCGGTATTTCGCCGGGGACCCGTAAATACACCGATGTAACAGGCTCGAAATAGACCACAAACTATCGGGCAATCAACCGGCGCGATCCCCTCCGCGACCGGCCGGCTTCAACTCCCGGGAGTGAGCCTCATGCAGCCCGTCCCTCGTACCACTCCGCTCAGGAAACGAACGGTCAGACTCGTCGCGAGCGCCGCGCTCACGCTCGGCCTGGTCGCGACCGGCGTGGCGGTCGCCGGTCCCGCACACGCCGACCAGATCGGGCAGGCCCCGACCGCGTCAAACATCACCGGCAACGGCAGCTTCTCCGTCAGCAGCTCGAACATCTCGTCGCTGGTGTCCGGCTTCGGTGGCGGCACGGTGTACTACCCGACGACCGCGGGCACGTACCCGGTCGTCGCCATCTCGCCGGGCTTCACCGCCCGCTGGTCGAGCCTGAGCTGGCTGGGGCCGCGCCTGGCCTCGTGGGGCTTCGTCGTGGTCGGCATCGAGACGAACTCGATCTACGATCAGCCGGCCAGTCGCGGCAGCCAGCTCCTGGCCGCACTGAACTGGGCGGTCAGCTCGTCGGCGCCCAGCGCGGTCCGCTCGCGGGCGGACACGAACCGCCGCGGCGTCGCGGGCCACTCGATGGGCGGCGGCGGCACGCTCGAGGCGCTCAAGGCCGACACCACGGGCCGCGTCAAGGCCGGCGTGCCGATCGCCCCGTGGAACTCGGACAAGACGTGGTACGAGGTCACCGAGCCGGTCGCCATCGTCGGCGGCGAGTCCGACACCATCGCGCCGGTGTCGACCCACTCGGTCCCGTTCTACAACACCGTCCAGGGCCCGAAGGCGTACGTCGAGCTCAACGGGTCCAGCCACTTCTTCCCCCAGACCAGCAACGCCACGCTGTCGCGGGTGATCGTCTCCTGGTTCAAGCGCTACCTCGAGCAGGACACCCGCTTCGCGCCGTTCACCTGCGGCTTCAGCGGGACGGCCATCTCCGACTTCCGCAGCAACGCCTGCTGACGACGTCGTGACCCAACCGCGCTGACGGGCCCGCGCTCTGTGGGCCCGTCAGCCGGCGGCCTTCCTGACCAACGCGGCGATCTTCTTCTCGGCGGCGGCGGTCAGTGTGGTCAGCGCGAAGGCGGTGGGCCACATGGCGCCGTCGTCGAGGTTGGCCGCGTCGTTGAAGCCGAGGGTCGCGTACCGGGCCTTGAACTTCTCGGCGGCCTGGAAGAAGCAGACGACCTTGTTGTCCCGGGCGTACGCGGGCATGCCGTACCAGAGTTTCGGGGTGAGGGCCGGCGCGTTGGCCCTGACGATCGCGTGGAGCTTCTCGGCCATGGCGCGGTCCGCCGGCGACATCTCGGCGATCTTCGCGAGCACCTCGCTCTCCGGGTCCGCCTTGGCGGAGCGTCGGGTGTCCGCCTTCAGTTCCCGGGCGCGCTCCTTCATCGCGGCGCGTTCGTCCTCGGTGAAGCCCTCGTACGCCTTGGTGGACTTCCGGGTGGTCGGCATGGCAGGTTTCCTTCCCCGCGACGGGCGATGAGATCCATCCTCACGCTACGGATCCCCGGCGGTGGCGGCTTCTCGGATCCTGCTCACCAGTGCCGGTAGCACCTCGGCCGCGGGCCCGCGCAGGTTGATCCCGCAGACATCGTCCAGCGGCGTCGGCTGCGGGTTGACCTGAACGACCGTGGCGCCCGAGCGGGCCGCGACCCGGGGCACCTCGGCGGCCGGGTAGACGACCCCGGACGTGCCGATCGTCAGCAGGACGTCGCACGCGGCGGCCGCCTCGACGGCGGTGGCGAGCGCGGCCTCGGGGAGCGCCTCCCCGAACCACACCACCCCGGGCCGCACCAGCGCGCCACAGTGGACGCACGTCGGTGGCGGGATCCGCCGGCCCTCCCCGGGGTCGGTCGGCTCGTCGTCGGCGTCCGGGAAGGCCGCCGGGTGCGCCGGCTCCGCCACGCAGCGGGGCGCGAAGAGGCTCCCGTGCAGGTGGACCGGCCCTCGGGAGCCGGCCCGCTCGTGCAGGTCATCGACGTTCTGGGTGATGACGACGGTGTCGGGGATCAGGCGCTCGATGGCGGCCGTGGCCCGGTGGCCCGCGTTCGGCTCGGCCCGCCGCACCCGCGCCCGCCGCCACTCGTACCAGCCCCAGACCAGGTCCGGATCCTCGTGGAACGCCTCCGGGGTAGCCAGCTGCGCCGGGTCGAAGCGCGCCCACAGCCCGGTGAGATCGTCGCGGAACGTCGGCACCCCGCTCTCCGCCGAGATCCCGGCACCGGTGAACACGACAACCCGACGGGCCTCCCGGAGCGCCGCGGCGGCACTCTCCATGTCCTGCCCCTTCACAGCGCGATCGGTCGGTAGCGCAGCGCCGCGTCCACGATCGCGTCGGCGTCGACCAGCTCCGGTGGCGGCCAGGCCCCTTCAACGAGTACGCACCACTCCGCGACGCGCAGGCGGGTGACGACCGGCGGCCGCAACTCGACACGCAGCTCCACCCGACCATTATGAGAGCCACGCCCAGGCGTCGGTCGTAGACCCGCTATGGATCTTGGGACGAAAACGTTGCTCGACTTTCGCAGTGTTGTTGATCTAGGCGGCGG
>NZ_BAAALT010000360.1:0-4191 GCF_039528515.1 Luedemannella flava | reverse complement strand
GGGTCGTGCCGGCCTGCGCCGTGCCCGACAACGCGACCACGGCGGCGCCGGCGGCCAGCGTCAACGCCAGCGCCGGCACCATGATGCGCAGCCATCGCCGGCTGCGTGCTGGGACGTTCATAGCTCTGGTCCTCTCGGAGACTGCCGGGTGTTAGCGTTAACATGCGGCAATCGCGGTCCACGCACGTAAAAGGTCGGCGGGACCATGCGTGCCTAACATGGCCGAAACATCGCGCTAACAGTCGCGGTTTCCAGAGCGTGCCAGAACCCTTGGATCACTGCAATATTTCACGCCAGGAAATCTCGCCAAGCCACCCCGAATTGGCGCTGTACCTGCGGGAATGTGCCTCAACTATGGCGTCGTTATATACACTGCCATCGAAGCTTTCGGGGGTTCGACAGTGTGACTCACCGAAATAATCACGCATAACAGTTCGGCTTGTAGCGGTGTTGTTTTCGCGGACTCCGAAAACATTTTAGGTTTCTGTTACCTGGGCGGTAGCGGCAGAGTCGCGGCCCTCGTCGATGACGGACGCCACCGGGGTGCCGAGTTCGACGGTGCGGCTGACCGTGCAGAGCCGGTCATGTGAGCGCTGCACGGCGGTCGGCAGGATCCCTCGCGCCGCGTCGCCCTCCGGGGTGTCGGGGAAGGAGACGTGGAAGGTGACCTGGATGTCGGTGAGCCGGTTGCCGCCCTCGTCACGCACCTTGTTCGCGCTGACCTCCACCCGGAACTCCTCCGGCTCGGCCCGACGGGACGTCAGGGCGGCCACGTCCAGGGCGGTGCACCCGCCGATCGCGGCGAGCAGCAGCTCGACCGGTGTGAAGGCGGCGTCGTCGCCGCTGGCGAACGTGAGTTGCCCGCCACGGCTGTTGGTTACGGTGTGCCCGCCGCCGGGCGTGCGCTCGATCGTGATGCTGCGGTGCTGGGTCGCCATGCTCCCAGTCTGCCGCCTGCGCGGCCGGCGCGGTCCGTTACAGCAGCACCCAGTCGGTGTGGACCGCGGCGACCGCGTCCGCGTGCGCCCGCCACGTCAGCCGGACCGGACCCACCGGGATGCCGTCCGCGCTGAAGCGGCCCAGGTCGTCGGCGACCAGCTCGACCGAACCGCCGCGGTGGTCAATGTGCACGGTCGCGCCGGCCGGGGGCACGAGCTGGCCGACGAGGCTGACGTGGCGGTCGTCGCGGGTGACCTCCAGCTCGATGGTCAGCTCGTCGGCGGCGAACGTCAGCAACCGGGCCCCGCCGGGGCCGCGCACCGTCGCGGGACGCCCGTCGTCGCGGGCCGAGTCGGCGATGAGCTCAGCGAGCGCCGCGGCGGGGTCACGCCAGCCGTGCGCCTCCCGGGCCGCCGCCCGCACGTCGGGGGGCACCGGGTCGCCCACGTGGTCGGTCAGCAACGCCCACAGCGCCTCATCGGTCAGGCTCTCCCCCATCGCGGACCCCTTCCTGAACCTGCAGCCGCCGTCGGAGCGAATCGAGGCAGCGGGCCCGGGTGGGGCCGATGCTGCCGATAGGCATCTCAAGGGCGTCGGCAACTTCAGCGTACGTCGGTGGGGGCGTCGCGAGTAGCACGCTCAACAGTCGCTGGCAGTTCGAGGACAACCCGGCGAACGCGCGCCGCACCGAGGCACCCTCCTCCGCCCGCAGCAGGGCCGTGTCCGGGGCCTCGGCGACCTCCTCGGCACCGTCGAGACGCCAGTCGTCGCCGGTCGGCACGGTGCGCGCCGACCGGCGGACGAGGGCGAGGGCCTCCCGCCGGGCGGTGGTGACCAGCCACGCGCCCAACCGGTCGGCGTCGCGGATGTCGTTCAGGTGCTCGACCAGCCGCAACCACGTCGCCTGGCTCACGTCGGCCGCGTCGGCCCGGCCCAGCCGGAAGCTGCGCGCGACCTTCCAGACCAGGTCGGCGTACCGGTCCACGAGGACATCCCAGGAACGCTGGTCGCCACCGGCAGCCGCGGCCAGGAGATGTCCGTTGCTGCTGGCGGTCAGATCGCCGGCGTGCACACGGGGTTCCATCGGTCAGGGCAGTCCCGGATATCCCGCGTAGGTGTCCGACGCGTCGGCCAGCACGGCCGCGCGGGCCGCCGCGGCCGACGCGACGGCCGCCAGTTTCTCCGCCAGCGCCGCCACCACGTACGGCGTCGCGAAGGATGTGCCGCTCCACTGGGCCCAGCCGGTGCCGAACTCGGGATGCCGGACGAACGTGCTGGTCAGGTCCGCGCCGGGGGCGGCGAGGGTGACCCAGTCGCCGGCGTTGCTCCACTCGCACAGGTCCGAGCTGTCGTGCGCGGCGACCGCGAGGACGCGATCGTCGCCGGTCGCGAAGGCGGCCGGCCAGAACGGCCGCCCGCGCTGCCCGTCGTTGCCGGCGGCGGCGACGACCAGGCGGTCGCCGGAGGCCAGGAGGTCGTCGAGGGCGTCGGCCAGCACGAGCGGCGCCTGGTCGTCGACGGTGAACCCGCCGAGCGACAGGTTCACCAGGGTGGCGTCGTCGTCGACCCGCCCCAGTGCGGTGACCAGCTCCGCCTCGGTGCAGATGCCGAAGGTGTCGAGCACCCGCAGCACCCGGATGTCCGCCTTCGCGGTGCGCTGGGCGATGACGCCGGCGATGAAGTTGGCGTGTCCCACGTCGCCGTCGATCACCCCGTCGTCGTCGACGTCCACGTCGGACTCGATGTCGGCGTCGTCGACCCGGTAGTAGCGCGCGGGCAGCGGACTGTCCCGCCAGATCCCGGTGTCGATGACCGTGACCCCGACGCGCGGGCCCTTCGGGCTGTTGGTCAGCTCCGCCGCCGGCGCCGGCACGGGTGGCCCGAACGGCCCGCCGTGCTCGAACGGGGTCGACAGGAAGATGTGGTTGGGCGTGGCCGCCGGGCGGTCGTCACCCTCGCCCGCCGCGCGCTCGCGGATGGTGCGGGCCGCCGTGGTCACGTCGAGATCGCGCGCCCGCAACCGCCGGAAGCCGCGGACCAGGGTCGCGTCGGCGACCGTGTCGCGCGGCGCGTGCCCCTGCCGGTTCAGCACGTCGTGCGCCAGGTCCCGGTGCTCGTCGCGGACCAGGACCTCGTCGGCCACGTAGTACGCCGGTGGTCCGCCTCGGACGGACTGCGCGCGCATCAGGCCGCGCTCCTGCAGGCGCCGGGTGCGCCGCTCGCGCCACCGGTCAAGCCGTTCTCCGGACACCGCCATGTTCCCCCCTCACGTCGGTGTCCACCCTAGAGAGACAGCCGGCCGTTTACGCTCAGCGATACGACCGATTCACAGAGCTACATTGGGATGACACGATTCCCGGATGCCGCGTACCGAGTCCCTCGTCGCGGCCGCCGAAGAGCTGCTCGACGGCGTGATGGCCGACCCGTGGCGGGCCCGTGGGCAGGCCGAGGCCCTCCTGGTCCGGTCGCGTCGGGCCGGCGACGTCACCGCGCGGGTCGTGACCCACCGGGTGCTCGGACTGGCGGCCAGGGAATGCCACGAGCCGGCCGTGGCGGTCGGGCACCTGCGCCGGTCGGTCGCGCTCGCGACGCGCCACCGGCTCGCCCGCCGCGCCGCCGAGTCCCGGATGAGCCTCGCGCTCGCCCTCGACGACGTGGGGCGCCCGGCGGCCGCGCTCCGCGAGATCGACCGGGCGGTAGCCGGGCTCACGGGCGTGGGCCGGGCGCGGGCGACCATGCAACGCGCCATCATCCTGCGCCGCACCGGCCGCGAGGAGGAGGCGCTGCGCGCCTACGACCAGGCGCTCGCCGCGTTCCGGCGCGCCGGCGACAGCCTGTGGCAGGCCCGGGCGCTGACCAACCGGGGCGTCCTGCGGGCGTACCGGGGGGTGCTCGCCGGCGCGGAGCGCGACCTGCGCGCCGCCGAGCGGATCTACGTTGACCTCGGTCAGGACGCCGCCGTCGCCCAGGTGCGGCACAACCTCGGCTTCGTGGCCGCCCAGGCCGGCGACGTGCCCCGGGCCCTCGCCTGGTACGACCGCGCCGATGTGTACTTCCGCCGCAACGGCCGGCCCGCCGTGGCCCTGCTCGACCGGGCCGAGCTGCTGATGTCCGCGCGGCTGTGGCCCGAGGCCCGGCAGGCCGCCCGGGAGGCCGCGCAGGCCAGCGCCGGCAGCCGGATGGGCCTCGTGCTGCCGCAGGCCAGGCTGTTGGAGGCGCAGGCGGCGCTGGCGGCGGGCGACCCGGCCGGCG
>NZ_BAAALT010000359.1:0-4171 GCF_039528515.1 Luedemannella flava | reverse complement strand
CGTGCGGCCAGGCGGATCGGGCCGAGGCCGGCCCGGCCGCGTGGGGCGCGGGGCCGCGTGGGGGGTGCGGCCCCGCCGCCCGGCCGGCGACCCAACCCAGCGAGTACGCGCTGACGCCGACGACCACGGCGGTCACCGTCATGAGCGCGACCACCCGACGACGGTTGAACATGTGTCCAGTATCAGGTGGTTTATGCCGATTGCTGGTCAGGCGTCCCTGATGGCGTCGAGGGCGAGCAGCGCCACGTGCAGGGACAGGCACGCGTCCACCGACTCCAGGTCGGCGTTGAGGATCCGCTCGATGCGGGCCAGCCGCTCGTAGAGCGCCTGGCGCGACAGGTGCGCCGCGCCCGCCGCCGCCGACTTGTTGCGCCCCTGCTCCAGGAAGGCCCGCAGCGTCCCGAGCAGCTGGTCGCGCGGGTGCTTCGCGTCGTGCGCCAGCAGCGGCCCGAGCTCGCGCTCCACGAACGTCTGCAGCCTCGGCTCGTCGCGCAACAGGTGCAGCAGGCCGGCCAGCCCCACGTCCGGCAGCCGGAACACGGGCACCGCGCGCCGGTCGTGCCGGGCCGCGTCGGCCACCTGGCGGGCCTCCATGAGGGAGCGCCGCGCCTCGCGCGGACTGTCCACGGCGGACCCGGCCGCGATGGTGAGCCCTGAGCGCGGCGCCTCCGCGCCCGGCTGCCCCCGGTGCGCCGCGTCGTCGGCCAGGCGGCGCAGCGCGACGGCGAGCTGGTCGACCGAGCCCGGCTCGTCGTCGGTCGGGCGCAGCGCCAGCAGGGCGCCCACCGACCGGTCGTCGAGCGTCGCGACGAGGCCGGTGAGCTTGGCGTCGCGGATCGCCTGCCCGACCGCCTCCGCCAGGTCGCGCAGGCGGGCCTGGGCCGCCTCGGCGGCCCCGCCGTCCTCGCCGCCGCCGCGCACCACGAGGCCCACCAGGCGTCGGCGCTCCAACGGCACGCCCAGCGCCTTCGCCCGCAGCACCACCTCGTCGACGGGTCGGCTGTGGTCGAGCAGCGCCGCGAGCAGGGAGCCGTGGATCTGCCGCTCCAGCCCCTCGGCGTCGCGGCGGATGAGCCGGCCGAGCGCCAGAGTGGACGCCGCCCGCTCGATGAGGATGGTCAGCCGGCTGGGCGGCGCGGCGGCGCCCGTACTCGTGGTGTCGGGTTCGGGGGGCCAGCGCAGCAGCAGCCGGCCCCAGTCCTGGCCCCGCGCGCCGACCGTCGTGACCAGCCAGCCGGCGGCCGGGTCGTAGGCCGTGCGGCCGGGCGGCGCGATCCGCCGCGAATGCGCCTCCCAGCCGTCGAGCAGCAGGTCGGCGCGCTCGCCCGCCGCGTCGTACGCGAGCACCTGGCGGGACAGGTTCTCCAGCACGACCGGGCAGCCCGCCAGTGTCGCGGCCTGGTGCACCACCTCGGCCGGCGCGGCGCCCTCGACGGACAGCTCGGTGAACCGCTGGTGGATCTCCTCGGTGGCCCGCACCTCGGTGACCTGCGCGTTCACGATCAGCGCGTGCACCGCCTCGGTGACCGCCACGAACGGCGTCGTCCGGCGGAGCATCACCAGCGGCAGGCCGCGGTGCTCCGCGAGGCTGACCATGCAGCGCGGCAGGTGGTCGGCGAACCGGCGCCCCAACTCCACCACGACCCCGGCCGCGCCCACATCCGCCAGACCCCCGATGAAGGCACGCAGCCCTTCGTCGTCGCTCGGCAGTCCGATTCCCGTCGTCAGGACCAGCTCGCCGCCGCGCAGCAGCGTCGCGATGTCGGGCACCTCGGCGACGTGTACCCAGCGCACGGGCCTGTCCAGGCTGGTCGCGCCCGCCACCACCTGCGGCCCGCCGTTGCGGACGGGGTCGAGCGCGAGCACCTCGCGGACGGTGGGGAACACGGCTCCTACGCTAGGCGATCACTCTTCGCACAACTCAGGGATGCGGACGGTGATGTCAATCGATAGTCTTCTTGCGTGTTGGGCGAACTGCTCACCGTAGCCGCCGGCCAGCAGGGCCGATGGGAGTTCGCCGCTGCCCGCGACACGCTGCGGGCCGCCCTCGACCGCGGCGGCCAGCCCGGCGAGGTCGCCACCGCCCGCCGCATGCTCGCCGAGGTGCTGCGCGAGCTCGGCGACGACGACGCGGCCTACGACCTGGCCTACGCCGCCGTCCGCGAGTGCCGCCGCCACCTGGGCAAGGTCCACCCCGCGACGGTACGGGCGACCGCGCTGCTCGGCGCGATCATCCACGACCGCGGCGACCTCGACCTGGCCGAGGAGACGTACCGCGAGGTGATCGAGTCGGGCCTCGCCGCCGGCGACCCGGCCGGCCCCACCGGCCGTGCGGTCGCGCTGGCCCGCGCCAACCTGGCCCTGCTCACCCGCGACCGCGGCGACCCCGAGCGGGCCCGCGACCAGCTCGCCGCCGCGTACGCGGCGTTCCGTCGGGCGTACGGGCCGGGTGACCCGGACGCGGTGCGCCTCGGCGTGGAGCTCGCCGCCCTGCACCGGTTGCTCGGCGATCTCGTCTCCGCCCGGCGCGTCCTCACCGTGGCGCACGCCGGGGCGCGCAGCGCCTTCGACGACCATCACCCGCTGACCGTCCAGCTCGAACGGGCGCTCGCCGAGGTCGAGCCGCCGATGCCGGCCCGGCTGGCCATCCCGCCGGGCGTCGACCCGGTCCTCGACGCGGAGGACGAGGAGCCCTCGGGCATCTGGCGGACCCGTGCGGGCCGGGCTCCCAAGCAGCGCCGCGTGCCCCGCCAGCGCCCGGCCCGCCACTCCGCGGACGATGACGACGAGCCGGAGTCCGGCGCGTGGGAGACGTCCGAGGGCGACGGCTCCTCGGGCGGGTGGCTGCCGTCCGAACGCCCGGACCCGCGCGGCCCCGTCGCGGGGCGCCGGCCACCGGGCACCTCGGGCGGTCGTATTCAACCGCCGCGTCGTCGCCCGCCGCACGAGCCGTCGGGCGGGTGGTCCGACACGGAGTCGTCGGGGGGTTGGGCGCCCGGTGGGTCCACCGGTGCCTGGCCCGCGACCGACCGGTCGGGAGTCTGGCCGGTCAGCGAGTCCTCGGGCGCGTGGTCGGTCCCGGAGCCGTCGGGGGAGTCCTCGGGAAGCTGGGCGCCGCCGCAGCCGCGTCGTCGGCCCGCCCGGCCCGCCGAGCGCGACGTGCCGATCACCGCCTGGGCGCCGCCGCCTCCCGACCCCGCCCCGCACTCCGGTGGGAGACCGTCCGGCACTTCTCCGGCGGACGGTCCCACGCGGCGTCCGGAGGCAACGGACGGGCCTCCAGGGGCATCGGACGGGGCGTCGCGGCGTCCGGCACCAGCGGAGGGCGCCGGGCGGCACGCGGATGTGGCGGACAGCGCGGTGCGGCCCGGCGGACGCGACGTGCCGGAGCCGTCAGGCCCAGCGTGGACGGCGCCGTCCGTCGCCGGTTGGCTGCCAGCGCCGATCGGCCCGCCGCCGGCCGGCATCGGACCGCCGCCGGTTTCCGCCCCCGTGTCGGGCATCGCGTCCGGTCCGGCACCCGTGTCGGGCATCGCGTCCGTCCCGACGGCGCCGTCAGGCGTCGCGTCTGCCCTGACGCCCGCTGCCGGCGTCGCGCCGCCGTCCCTGGACACGGCCACCACCGCGGTCGGCCTGCCACCGGTCCCGCCCGACGGCGCTGAGCCGTTGGCGTCGGCCATCGCCGACGACGGGGCGCCCCCGCCGCGCTCCCTGGCGCGCGCGACGCCGCCGATGGTCCCGGTGCCGCCGCCCCCGCTCTTCCCAGCCACCACCTCGTCCGGCGACGAGTCCGCCGCGATCCGGCTGCCCAACCCGCGCGAGACCGGCTCGCGGCCAATGCCCACCGGCCCGCACCGGTCGGTGCCACCGCCCGGCGCCGCACCGCATCCCGGCGGTCCGCCGGAACTCGCCTCGTCGGGTGGCGGCCGCGACCGTTCCCCGTTGTCGGCGACGGGTTCGCACCGGACCGGACCACCGCCGGACCTGGCGCCGGATCTGCCCAGGCCGGGCCACCCGCCCGCGATGCCGAGACCCGGCTCCGCCACACCCGTGGGCTCGCCGTGGGCCGCGGCACCGTCGCGGATGGACGGTTCGCCCGCCCGGCGCCGGCCGGGTGCGCCCGCCTCGGGCCCGCTCCGCCCCGCGCAGCCACCCGGCGGCTCACCCTCCG
>NZ_BAAALT010000358.1:0-3900 GCF_039528515.1 Luedemannella flava | reverse complement strand
CGCAGGGCCGCCAGCGAGTCGGAGTCGCGGCGGTCGAGGACGGTCACGGTCGCGCCGCGGGCGAGCAGCGCCCGGGCGCTGGCCGCGCCCGCGACCGCCGCGCCCGCGACGAGCACGTGAGCGCCGGCGTAGTCCGGCTCGGTCACGTGTTGACCACCTCGGCGCCCACGACCCGTAGGAAGTCGGCGTAGAACAGGCCGAGCGCCGTGGCGACGCCGAGCCCGACGATGATCCAGAACCGGATGACGATGTTGACCTCGCTCCACCCGGCCAGCTCGAAGTGGTGCTGCAACGGCACCATCCGGAACACCCGGCGCTGCCAGATCTGGTACGACCCGATCTGGATGATCCAGGTGACCGTGATGATCGTGAACAGCATGCCGAGGATCGGCACGAGCAGCACGGTGCGGGTGGCGAACGCGAGGCCGGCGATGAGCCCGCCCAGGCCGAGCGCGCCCGTGTCACCCATGAAGATCTTCGCGGGCGACGCGTTCCACCACAGGAAGCCGAAGCAGGCCGCCGCGGCCGCCGCCGCGATGATGCTGATCTCCAACGGGTCGCGCACGTAGTAGACGTAGTCGCCCTTGTAGCTGGGGTCGGCCGCCCAGTGCCGGTACTGCCAGAACCCGATGAACGCGTAGGCGCCGAGCACCATCACGGACGCGCCGGTGGCCAGGCCGTCGAGGCCGTCGGTGAGGTTCACCGCGTTCGACATGGCCATCACCACGAACACGAACAGCGCCAGCGCGCCGAGCTTGCCGATGGTGAGCCAGTTGACGTCCTTGACGAACGAGATGTACGGGCTCGCCACGGTGCCGGCGTTGCCCTGACCGGGGACGTACAGCGCGATGACGCCGAAGATGGCGCCCACGGCCGTCTGCGCGATGAGCTTGCGCTTCTTGCTCAGGCCGAGGCTGTTGCGCTTGCGCACCTTGAGGAAGTCGTCGAGGAACCCGACGAGGCCCAGCATCACGAACAGGCCCAGCACCACGAGCGCGGTGATCGTGGGACCCGTCGGGTGCAGCTGCGCGTCCGGCAGCGTGAGCAGCGACAGGTGCCCGGCCACATAGGCGATCACCGTGGCCAGCACGAAGACGACGCCGCCCATGGTGGGCGTGCCCTTCTTGCTCAGGTGGGTCTGCGGCCCCTCGCTGCGGATCGGCTGGTCGGCCCGCAGCTTCGTGAACCCCTTGATGGCCAGGGGCGTACAGAACAGCGACAACAGGAAGGCCACCGCCGCGGCAACGATGACCGCCCTCACGCGGTCACCTCACGCAGCGCATCAGCGATGTCCCACGTGCGGTACCGCGAGCCCTTCACGAGTACCACGTCCCCCGGCTTCAGCTCGTCGCGCAGCAGCGCGACGGCCTGTGCCTGATCGGTCACGTGCACCGACTTTCCTCCCCACTGAGCAACCGTCAGCGCGCCGTCGTGGATCGGACCGGCATCGCCGACCGCCACGAGCAGGTCCACGCCGAGTTCGGCGGCGAGCCGCCCCACTCCCTCGTGGCCGGCCCGTTCATGATCGCCCAACTCGGCCATGTAGCCCAGAGCGGCGATCGTGCGGCGGCCGTCACCGACCGTCACCAACGCGCGCAACGCCGCCGCCGTCGAGGACGGGTTGGCGTTGTACGAGTCGTCGATGACCGTGACACCGTCGGCACGGTCGAAAACATCCATCCTTCGGCTCGACACGGCCCGCAGATCGGCGAGGGCCGCCGCCACGTCGGCGAGGTCCATGCCGACGGCGAGCCCCACGGCCGCCGCCGCGAGGCTGTTGCCGACCTGGTGCGCGCCCGGCACCGCGAGGGTCACCGGCGCCGACCCGGCGGCCGTGACCAGCGTGTACGACGCCCGACCGCGCGCGTCGAGGCGCACGTCGACGGCGCGCGGGTCGGCCGTCCCATCCTCGCCGACGAACGCCACCCGCGCGCTCGTGCGGGCGGCCATCGCCCGTACCCGGGCATCGTCCACATTGAGCACCGCGACGCCGCCGGCGGCCGCGGCGGGCAACGCCTCGACCAGCTCGCCCTTGGCCCGCGCGATCGCCTCGACCGAGCCGAACTCGCCGATGTGGGCGTCGCCCACGTTGATCACGACGCCGATCCGGGGCGGCGCGATGCCGCACAGGTAGGCGATGTGGCCGATGCCCCGCGCACCCTTCTCCAGCACCAGGTACCGGGTGTCGGCGTCGGCCTTGAGCACCGTGTGCGGCAGGCCCAGCTCGTTGTTGAACGAGCCCGCCGGGGCGACGGTGGCCCCGTGCCGGGCGAGCACCTGCCCGATCTGGTCCTTGGTGGTCGTCTTGCCCGACGAGCCGGTGATGCCCACGATGGTCAGGTCGGGCAGCCGGTCGACCACGGCGCGGGCGAGCCTGCCGAGCGCGGCGAGCGGGTCCGCCACGACGATCGTCGGCGCGTCGACGGGCCGGGTGCCGAGCACCGCGACGGCCCCGGCGGCCAGCGCGGTCGGCGCGAAGTCGTGCCCGTCGACCTTCGCGCCGGCGAACGCCACGAACAGCCCACCGGGCCGCACCGCCCGGGAGTCGTACTCCACCGGCCCGGTCACTTCAAGATCTTTATCTGGTACGCCGTGCAGCGTGCCGCCGACGGCCGCCGCTATGTCGGCCAGCGTCATCCCGATCATGCGACCGCTCCGGCGAACCGGCCGGCGAGGGCCTCGGCGAGCACCGTGCGGTCGTCGAACGGGTGCGTCACGCCGTTGATCTCCTGACCGCGCTCGTGGCCCTTGCCCAGCAGGGCGACGACGTCCCCGGGCCTGGCCAACCGCACCGCCTCGTCGATCGCCGCTTTTCGCCCGGGAACCTCAACCACCTCGGCGGGTCCGGCCGCGCCCGCGAGGACCTGGGCGCGGATCGCGGCCGGGTCCTCGGTGCGCGGGTTGTCGTCGGTGACGATCACCAGATCGGCGCCCTCGGCGGCCGCCGCGCCCATGACCGGGCGCTTGCCCTTGTCCCGGTCACCGCCGGCGCCGATGACGCAGATCAACCGGCCGCCTTCGGGCAGCGAAGCACGTAGGGCGGCGAGCGCGGCGACGATCGCACCGGGCTTGTGCGCGTAGTCCACGACCCCGATGACCGGGCCCGGAGCGGTCACCCGCTCCAGCCGGCCGGGCACACCCGGACACGCGGCCACGCCCTTGGCCGCGACGACGGGATCGACCCCGAATGCGACCAGGGAGGCGATCGCGAGCAGCGCGTTGGCGACGTTGTGCAGGCCCGGCAGGCCCACGCCCGCGTCAACGGCGACGCCGTCCGGGCCGAGCGCGGTGAACCGCTGGCCGTACCGGTCCGGCCGCACGTCGGCGGCACGCCAGGTGGCGGCCGGGTCGCCGGCGGCGGAATAGGTCACCCTGGTCGGGCGGACGAGCTTGCGCACGGCCTCGTCGTCGAGGTTGAGCACCTCGGCGCCGCACCGGCCGTCGAACAGGGCGGCCTTGGCGGCGAAGTAGTCGTCGAGGTCGCGGTGGAAGTCGAGATGGTCGGAGCCGAAGTTGGTCCAGCCGCCGACGGCGAAGCGGACCCCACCCACCCGGCCGTACGCCAGGGCGTGGCTGGACACCTCCATGACACCGGCCGTGACGCCCGCCTCCAGGGCGGCCGCGAACAGGGCGTGCAGGTCCGTGGCCTCGGGGGTGGTCCGGACGCTGTCCACGACCGTGTCGCCCACGCGGGTCTCCACGGTGCCGATGAGGCAGGTCCGGTGCCCGGCGGCGCGCAGCCCCGACTCCACCAGGTACGCCGTGGAGGTCTTGCCGGCCGTGCCGGTGATGCCGATGACCGGCAGCCGCGCGGTCGGGTCGCCGTAGACGGCCGAGGCGACGGGCCCGAGCGCGGCCCGGGCGCCACCGGCGATGAGCGTCGGCTGGCCGGCGGCCGCG
>NZ_BAAALT010000357.1:0-3589 GCF_039528515.1 Luedemannella flava | reverse complement strand
GGTGCTGGCCGTGTGCGACCGGCTGCGCGCCGAGCTGGGCACCGAGCGGGCCGCGCTGGCCGACCCGGCCGCGGCGGCGGGCGTGGTCACCGAGCTGACCGAGGTGAAGCGGCGGGTCGAGGACCTGCGCAGCGCGGCGGCCCGGTGGAGCCAGACGCTCACCGACGGGGTCGGCGACCTGACCTCCGACGTCGACCACGACCTGCGCGCCCGCATCCGGCAGGTGACGCAGGAGGCCGACGAGACGATCGACACGATCGACCCGGCCGACGGCTGGCCGCAGATGCAGTCGTGGCTGCACTCGCGGGTGTCGCAGGAGATGCTCAGCAACTACGCGCTGCTGCGCACCCGGGCGACGGCGTTGAGCGAGCAGGTGGCCGAGCACTTCCGGGAGGCGTCCGGCACGGTCCTGGAGGAGCTGGCCGTGCGCGACCCGGCGCCGCTGGCGTCGCGGGCGCAGCTCGAACACAGCCTCGAGCTGGAGAAGATGCGCGTGGGCAAGCAGGCCATGGTCGCCCTGCGCGGCGCGTACGGCGGGATCATCATGTTCACCGTGCTGGGGAGCCTCGCGGGCATCGCGCTCGCGCCGATCTCGCTGGGCATCGGGCTGGTCATGGGCCACAAGGGACTGCGCGACGAGAAGAAGCGCCAGCTACGCCAGCGGCGCGCGCAGGCCAAGAACGCCGTCCGTCGGTACTGCGACGAGGTGACCTTCGTGGTGGGCAAGGACTCCCGGGACACGCTGCGGCGCATTCAACGCCAGCTGCGCGACCACTACAGCGGGCTGGCCGAGGAGCTCAACCGCTCCAACGCGCAGGCCCTGGCGGCGGCGGGCGACGCCGCCAACAAGGGCCGCGCGGACCGCGAACAGCGCCTGGCCGAGATCGACGCCGAACTCGCCCGCCTCTACCAGCTGCGCCAACTGGCATTGGCGGTCACCTCGTGAGCGCGACGGGTAGTGCGAGGCCAACCGGGCTCGTCGACCGGACGCGGTTGGCGTTGACCCGGGCGAGCCAGGTCTACCAGGGCACGCCGGCGGCCGCCCGCCTGGCCGCGACCCGCGAACGGCTCGACGAGCCGCTGCGGGTGGCCATCGCCGGCCGGGTGAAGTCGGGCAAGTCGACGCTGCTCAACGCGCTCGTCGGCGAGCGCCTGGCGCCCACCGACGCGGGGGAGTGCACGCGCATCGTCACGTGGTACCGCGACGGGCACACGTACCAGGTGACGGCCCGGCCGCGCCGGGGCGAGCCGCGGCAGCTGCGGTTCACCCGCGACGACGGTGCGATCGAGGTCGACCTGGCCGAGCTCGCCCCCGAGGACGTCGAGGACCTGTCGGTCACCTGGCCCTCGCGCGCGCTGCGCGACATGACGCTGATCGACACCCCGGGCATCGGCTCGCTGACGGCGCATGTCGCGGCCCGCGCGTGGGAGCTGCTGGTGACCGACGACGAGGAGACGCCGGCCGACGCCGTCCTCTACCTGATGCGCCACCTGCACCACACGGACCTGGAGTTCCTGCACGCCTTCCACGACACGACCGTGTCGCGGCCCAACCCGGTCAACGCGATCGGCATCCTGTCGCGCACCGACGAGATCGGCGTGGGCCGGGTGGACTCGATGGAGTCGGCCCGGCGCATCGCGCACCGGCTGGGCACGGACCCGAACGTGCGCCGGGTGGTGCAGACCGTGGTGCCGGTGGCGGGCCTGCTCGCCGAGACCGCGGTGACGCTCACCGAGGTGGAGGTGGGCCAGCTGCGCCGGGTGGCCGACCTGTCGGTGGCCGAGAGCGACGACCTGCTGCTCTCGGCGGACCGGTTCGTGGCACGCCTGCCGGAGCTGGGCGTCACCGAGATCGAGCGGCGCGCGCTGCTGGACCGCTTCGGCCTGTTCGGGCTGCGCCTGTGCGCGACCCTGCTGCGCACGGGCGTGGCGCCCACCGCCACCGCGCTGGCCCGCGAGCTGGTCACGCACAGCGGGCTGGGCGAGCTGCGCGACGTGCTGCGGTCGCTGTTCGACGAGCGGCGCGACGTGCTCAAGAGCCGCTCGGCGCTGCTGGCCCTGTCGGGCCTGGCCCGCGCGGAGCCGCGCCCGGGCAGCGACGCGGTGCTCGCCGAGGTGGAGGAGATCGTGGCGTCCGCGCACCCGTTCCAGGAGCTGCGGGTGCTCGCCTCGCTGCGCGCCGGCTGGGTGACGGGCAAGGGGCCCGTACTCGACGAGCTGGAGCGGTTGATCGGCGGTCGGGGGCAGGCCGTGCACCTGCGACTCGACCAGGGCGCGGACGTCGGCAACCGGACACTCGCCGCGCTCGCGCAGGACGCGCTGGCGCGCTGGCAGCGCCGGGCCGAGAACCCGATGACCTCGCACGAGCTGGCGTTGGCCGCTCGGGTGGCGGTGCGGTCCTGCGAAGGCATGGTTACCGACCTGGCGCGCACGGGATAGGGTCACGCACAGTTCCCCCACCGAGCACCCGGAGTCCATGGTGTACGCACTCGGCATCGACCTGGGCACCACCTTCACCGCCGCCGCGGTGTGGCGCGACGGCCGCGCGGAGATCGCCTCCCTGGGCAGCCGCGGCGCCGCCATCCCGTCCGTGGTGCTGCTGCGCGAGGACGAGACGTTCCTCATCGGCGAGACCGCGAACCGTCGCGGCCTGTCCGAGCCGCACCGGGTGGCCCGCGAGTTCAAGCGTCGGCTGGGTGACACCACGCCGATCCTGCTGGGCGGCGTGCCGGTGTCGGCCGAGGCGCTGATGGCGCGGGTGCTGCGCAGCGTCATCGACGAGGTGACCCGCCGCGAGGGCGGCGCGCCGGCCTCGATCACCGTGTCGCACCCGGCCAACTGGGGGCCGTACAAGACGGACCTGCTGCGCCAGGCCGTGCGCATCGCGGGCCTGGAGCAGCCGGTCAGCTACACCACCGAGCCCGAGGCGGCGGCCGCGTTCTACGCCCGGGCGCAGCGCATCGACACCGGCGCGGTGGTCGCGGTCTACGACCTCGGCGGCGGCACGTTCGACGCGGCGGTGCTGCGCAAGACGCCGACCGGCTTCGAGATCCTGGGCCAGCCCGAGGGCATCGAGCGCCTCGGCGGCATCGACTTCGACGCGGCCGTCTTCGGCCACGTCCGCCGCGCCATCGGCGACGCGATCGAGCAGCTCGACGAGGACGACCCGGCCGCGATCGCCGGCGTGGCCCGGCTGCGCGAGGAGGTCACCGAGGCCAAGGAGGCGCTGTCCGCCGACACCGACGTCTCCATCCCGGTGCTGCTGCCCAACCTCGCCACCGAGGTGCGGCTGACCCGCGCCGAGCTGGAGGCGATGGTCCGCCCCGCGCTCTACGACTCGATCGAGGCCCTGCGCCGCGCGCTGCGCTCGGCGAACGTGACCCCCGAGCAGCTGCACGCGGTGCTGCTGGTCGGCGGCTCGTCCCGGATGCCGATCGTGGCCCAGTTGGTCGGCGCCGAGCTCGGCCGTCCCGTGGCCGTGGACGCGCACCCCAAGCACGCGGTCGCGCTGGCCGTGGCGGGCCTCGCGGCGTGCGCGCTGGGCGTGGCCGGTGCCGCGGCCGTGGGTGGTGCCGCGGCCGTGGGTGGT
>NZ_BAAALT010000356.1:0-3503 GCF_039528515.1 Luedemannella flava | reverse complement strand
GGCGGGCAGGCTCGTGAACAGCCGCAGAAGGGCCGGCCCGTCGACGTCATCCAGTTGGCGCTCAGTGATGAGCGCGAGAGTGTCCTCTGTGGTCACCGCCAGCGAAGCTGTCTCGGACATGGTGGGCTCCTTCGACTATCGGCGGCCGGTCGCACGGCCATCGCTCGTCCATGTAGCGAATGCAGTCTAACCAATCAGCTTTAGGCGCATCAACCGAACGGACGATGGTAGCTTCACGCGTGAATGCTTACATGCCTTTTTGCCCGTTGTTTACGGTGCCGAAAAGTCTGAATTATGTGTCGACATCCCTCGCCAGGGCGACCGCGCGCCGTCCCGGAAGATCGGTAGGCTGCCGGCATGCAGACCCGCCAACTCGGTCGCACCGGGGTGAATGTCGGAGTTATCGGCCTCGGCGCCTGGCAGCTCGGCGCCGACTGGGGCGACGTGAGCGAGTCCGACGCCCTCGACACGCTCAACGCCGCGGTCGACGCCGGCACGACGCTCATCGACACCGCCGACGTCTACGGCGACGGGCGCAGCGAGCGCGTCATCGGGCGGCTGCTGCGGGAGCGCCCCGACGCCGGGCTGACCGTCGCGACGAAGATGGGCCGCCGGGTCCCGCAGGAGCCCGCCGCCTACCAGCTCGACAACTTCCGGGCCTGGACCGACCGGTCGCGCACCAACCTCGGCGTCGACATCCTCGACCTCGTCCAGCTGCACTGTCCACCCACGCCGGTGTTCGGCACCGACGCGGTCTTCGACGCGCTCGACACGCTCGTGGCCGAGAAGCGCATCCGGGCCTACGGGGTGAGCGTCGAGACCTGCGACGAGGCGCTCGCCGCCATCGCCCGACCCGGCGTCGCGACGGTGCAGATCATCCTCAACATGCTGCGGCTCAAGCCGCTGGAGCGGGTGCTGCCCGCGGCGTCGGCCGCCGGCGTCGGCATCATCGCCCGCGTGCCGCTGGCCAGCGGGCTGCTGTCCGGCCGCTACGACGAGCACACCACGTTCGCGCCGGACGACCACCGCACGTACAACCGCGACGGCGCCGCGTTCGACGTGGGCGAGACGTTCTCGGGCGTGCCGTTCGAGGTCGGACTCGACGCCGTGCGCCGGCTCGCCGCCGCGTCGCCCGGGCCGACGCTCGCGCAGGTCGCGCTGCGCTGGATCCTCGACCAGGACGGCGTGTCCGTCGTCATCCCCGGCGCCCGCAACCCCGCCCAGGCCACGGCCAACGCCGCCGCGGCCGACCTGCCGCCCACGGACGCGGAGTTCCGCAGTACGGTGACCGCGACGTACCGGGAACTGATCGCTCCGCACGTGCACCACCGCTGGTAAACCACGCGCAACCCGCCGAACCGGCGTACCTGATGTTCCGTCGCGTATCCGTCGGTTAACTGGTCCGTACACACGTAGGGACCAGAATGGCACCGCAAACTCCATGCTCGCGCCGCGCCTAGGAGGCCACCGACCTTGGCGACGCTCACGTCGAACGCACCGCGGACGGCGTCGGTTCCCACTCCCCCGGCGTCGGCGACGGCGCGCGTCCGGGTGTCCCCCATCCGCCCCCAGATCCGGTCGTACCAACGCACGCTGACGATCCTCGACACGACCGTGGTCGCACTCGCCGTCATCGGTGGCTACCTCGCCCGGTTCCAGGGCCAGCCCGCGCTGGGCTCGAAGATCCCGTACGCGGCCGTGGCCGCCGGGCTGTTCGTCGTCTGGCTCACCGCGCTGCGGTTGAGCCGCTGCTACGACGACCACATCATCGGCTTCGGCGCGGATGAGTACCGGCGCGTCGTCTCCGCGAGCCTCAAGCTCGCCGGCTCCGTCGCGATCGTCGGTTACCTCGCCGACGTCGGCATCTCCCGCGGCTTCCTCGGCATCACGTTCGCCGTCGGCACCATCGGTCTGGCCAGCGGCCGGTTCGTCGCCCGCAAGTCGCTGCACCGCCGGCGCCGCCGCAACCGCGGCTGGTCGCGGCGGGTCCTCGTGGTCGGCGACGCCTCGCACGTGCTCGACCTCGTCGAGCAGCTGCGCAGCGAGCCGCTGGCCGGCTACACCGTCGTCGGCGCGTGCATCCCCGACTCGCTCGTCGCGCCCGTGGCCCAGCACCTCAACGGGGTGCCGGTGGTCGGCTCGTTCCGCACCATCATCGAGTCGGCGCGCGCCATCGGCGCGGACACCATCGCGGTCACCGCGGCCGGCGAGCTGACCGGGCGCCGGCTGCGCCGGCTCGGCTGGCAGCTGGAGAGCACCGACATCGACCTGGTGCTCGCGCCCGCCCTCACCGACGTGGCCGGGCCGCGCATCCACACCCGGCCGATCGCGGGCCTGCCGCTCATCCACGTCGAGGCCCCGGAGTTCTCCGGCTGGCGCAAGGTGCTCAAGGGCACGTTCGACCGCACGTTCGCGGCCATGGTCGTGCTGCTCGCCTCGCCGGCGCTGATCACCATCGCGCTGGCCGTGAAGCTGACCAGCCGCGGCCCGATCATCTACAAGCAGAAGCGCGTCGGCATCGGCGGCACGGAGTTCGGCGTCTACAAGTTCCGCTCCATGGTGGTCGACGCCGAGAAGCGGCTGGCCGAGCTGCAGAAGAAGAACGAGACCGACGGCCTCATGTTCAAGATGCGCGACGACCCGCGCGTCACGAAGGTCGGCAAGGTCCTGCGCCGGTGGTCGCTCGACGAGCTGCCGCAGCTGTTCAACGTGCTGTTCGGCCACATGAGCCTCGTCGGTCCGCGCCCGCCGCTGCCGCAGGAGGTGGCCCGCTACGACCAGGACATCGCCCGGCGCCTGCTGGTCAAGCCCGGCATGACCGGCCTGTGGCAGGTCAGCGGCCGGTCGGACCTGAGCTGGGAGGACGGCATCCGGCTCGACCTGTTCTACGTCGAGAACTGGTCGCTCGCCGTGGACATGGTCATCCTGTGGCGCACCGTCGGTGCCGTCGTCGCGAGCCGCGGGGCATACTGACCTCCAGCTCACGCCGCTCGCTCGTGGGCCCGGAGGTAGGAATGCGGTTCGCGGTTACCGGCGTGCTCGACGCCATCGAGAAGTGCCTGACGACCGATGCC
Source organism: Luedemannella flava (assembly GCF_039528515.1). Lineage (NCBI taxonomy): Bacteria > Bacillati > Actinomycetota > Actinomycetes > Micromonosporales > Micromonosporaceae > Luedemannella > Luedemannella flava. The sequence continues at coordinate 429 of NZ_BAAALT010000356.1, read as the reverse complement.
CAGCTGGCGCGGGCCGTCATCGACCTCGGCGCCGTCGCCGGCTACGCCGACCTGGACGGCGGCCGGCCGGTCAACCTGCTGCGGGTCGGCATGGCCGTGGACGCGTTCGCCGCGCTCACCGGCGAGGCCGGGGCGGCGCTCTACCCGGTGGCCCCGCGCGCGCTGCTGCACGACGCCGACATCACCTCCAAGGAGCGCATGGTCCTCGGCCGCTGGGCCGACGACGGGCTCATCGAGGTGGTCGGCGACCTCGGCGACCGGGTGCCGGAGGTCGCGGAGCTCACCGGCCTGCCGGTGATCACCCCGTACACCCTGGACGCGTTCGCCGACCGGCACCCGTGGGTGCGGCACCGCCCCGACCGGGTGCTGCGGCTGCAGCCGCACGCGGGCGGCGCCCGCCTGGCCGCCGACGCGGGCGCGGGCAGGGCC
>NZ_BAAALT010000355.1:0-3319 GCF_039528515.1 Luedemannella flava | reverse complement strand
GCGCTGCTCGCGGCGGGCGGTGCGGGCCGCGGCGGGGCCGGCGGAGCGCCAGCGCGAGCCGGTGGGTGCCTCCTCGTCGCCGATGCCCACGAGCAGCAGGCGGCGCGGCGTACGACCGGGGCGGGCCAGGCTGTGCACGACGCCGGGACGGCCGGAGTGCTCCGCGTCCGCGAGGAACGCGGTGATCTCCTCGCGGAGCGGCTCCGGGAGGGCGAGCCCGGTGTCCAGGAGCGCGGCGGTGTCACCGACGCGGGTGACCGGCAGGGCGAGCACGTCGGCCGTGAGGTCCGCGGGGCCTAGCCTGATGGCGAGCACGGTGCACTCCTGCGGGTCGTCAGAGACGGATGATCGCCGCCGGGTACGAGCCGGGGGATGCGCCGGTGGCTCGTACCCGGAAGGCGATCAGGATCCAAATGACCGGTTTCGCCGGCGTCAGCCGACGGCGGACTTCAGCGCCTCGCCGAGAGCGGTCGCCTCATCCGGCGTCATCTCGACGACCAGCCGGCCGCCACCCTCCAACGGCACGCGCATGACGATGCCACGGCCTTCTTTGGTGACCTCCAGCGGCCCGTCGCCGGTCCGCGGCTTCATCGCCGCCATGTTGTCTCCCCTCAGAATTCTTCGCGTCGTGGCCCATATAGGCGCAGACTTCGCTCGTCCGGCGGGGGAGCCGGGCAGGGCGAGGTCGACGACAGAGGTTTCCGTCAGCGAGCGGCCCTGGCCCACAACCGCTCGCTGAGCGGCCGTGAAGCCACAGCCGCCCTCCGAACGGCGGAGAGCCATTGCCGCGTCGCGCCAATGAACGATTTTCCCTGACAGTGACCCCAGACCCCAAACCGGGGCGCCCACTATGTGACGCCTGTTGTCAATTGTTACACGCTCGTGTCACAATCAGCCCGCTATGCAGGCGCGCTCAGCACTGTTCGACGTCTATGGCGATTATCTTCGACAACGCGGCGGACGTGCCCCGGTGGCGGCTATCGTCCGCCTTCTCGCTCCGCTGGACGTTTCCGCGCCCGCCGTGCGCACCGCGATCTCCCGCATGGTCCGCCAGGGCTGGCTCGAACCCGGGCGCCTCGCGAGCGGCCCCGGCTACCAGCTCACCACCCGCGCCGTGCGCCGCCTCGACGACACGGCCGCCCGCGTCTACCGGGTCGGGCCGGTCTCCTGGGACGGGCGGTTCGACCTGCTCGTGATCACCATGCCGACCGACCGCACCGAGCGGCACCGGGTCGCGGCCACCCTCGGCTTCCTCGGCTACGGCAGCCTCGACGGGTCCGTGTGGGTGTCGCCGCGGCCGTCCGCCGAGGTGTCATCCGTGCTCGCCGGCCTGGCCTTCGAACGGTTCACGGGCGTGCGCGACGGCGGCACCGCCGGCGCCCTCGACCTCGTCCGACGGGCCTGGGATCTCAAGAAGATCGGTGAGGAGTACGGTCAGTTCGTCCGCGATCTGCGACCGACCGTCCTGGCGGTCACCAGCCGGAGCGCGGACGTGCAGGCGTACGCGGCCCGCGTGCGCCTGGTGCACGCCTGGCGGGCGTTCCTGTTCTCCGACCCGGGCCTGCCCGCGGTGCTGCTGCCCGCGCGCTGGCCGGGCACGACGGCGGCCGCCTTCTTCGACCGCCACCAGGCACGCCTGCGGCCGGCCGCCGACCGGTTCGTGGACCAGTGCCTGGACCCGCAGACATGGAAGGACCGGTGAGTACGCCGTGACCGACGCGCCGCTGCTCGTGACGTTCGCCGACGGGGTCACCACGTTGACCATGAACCGGCCGGAGTCGCTCAACTCCCTCAACGTCGCGCTGAAGGAGGCGCTGCTGGAGGCGCTGCGGGCGGCCGCGGCGGATCCGGAGTGCCGGGCGGTGGTGCTCGCGGGCGCCGGGCGGGCCTTCTGCGTCGGTCAGGATCTGCGCGAGCACGTGGAGGTCCTCACCGAGGGTTCGGTCAATCCGCTCGACACGGTGCTCGAGCACTACAACCCGCTGGCCACGGCGTTGGCGACCTTGCCCAAGCCGGTCGTGGCGGCCGTGCGCGGGTCGGCCGCCGGGGCGGGGGCGTCGCTCGCGCTGCTGGCCGACTTCCGGGTCGGCGGGCAGTCGACGTCGCTGCTCATGGCGTTCGCCGGGGTGGGGCTGGCCGGGGACACGGGCGTCTCGTGGTCGCTGCCGCGGCTCGTGGGTCACGCCAAGGCGACCGAGTTGCTGTTCCTCGCCGAGCCCGTGCCGTCGTCGGAGGCGCTGCGGCTCGGGCTGCTCTCCTCGGTCGTCGAGGATGACGACGAGGTGCTGGCCGCCGCGCAGGCGCTCGCGCTGCGGCTCGCGGCCGGGCCGACCGTGGCCTACGGGGCCATCAAGCTCGAACTGCTCGTCGGGGAGTCCGGGACGCTCGCGGAGGCGCTCGTCGGGGAGGCCGAGGCGCAGCGGCAGTGCGGGCTCACCACCGACCACGTCGATGCCGTCACGGCGTTCGTGTCGAAGCGGCGGCCGGTGTTCCAGGGGCGCTGAGCTGCGATTTCCCCGGTTGTCGGTGAGGTGCTGTAGAACAGTGCGCGTCACGGATCGCCGATAGCCGGGAGGTCGATGGGCGTGGACAGCTCCACCTGGGAGCGTCGCAGCACGGTGCGGATTGTGTCGCCGGTGCGACCCCGAAAACTGGCCAAGGTGCCGTTCGTCGAGATGGCGGACGGCCGGCTGCAGGGCGTCGTCTCCAGCGGCTCCGACATCGAGCGGGTGTACGTGTCGTCGATCAACGCCGCCGACCACGGGGTCAGCTGCAGCACCAACAACAACCGCCCCTGCGGCGGCCTGACCGGGTCCTACCTGTGCAAGCACCTGGACCTGCTGCTCGACGAGGCCGAGTTGCAGTACGGCACGGACCGGGTCGCCCGCTTCCTGCGGGTCGAGTTGGCGGAGAACGCCGGTCTGCGGTACGCGATCGAGCCGCACCACGTGAAGGCGCCGGCCGCCACGGTGTTCAGCAGCTTCCTGCGCCACCTGGCGTACCTGGAGTTGCCCGAGTCGACCGGACCGCTGCCCGAGCTGCACTGGTTCCCGGCCACCGGGGCGGTGCGCTGATGCTCGCCACCCAGCTCGCCGCGCTGACCGGCGCGGACCTCTCCGGCGTCGCCGACGCCGACGACCTCGTGGCGGGCGTCGACGCCGCCCTCAACCTCGGCCTGGGCCGGGTCGACGAGGAGCGGGCCGCGGCCCTGACCGCGGTCGCGGGCGCGTTCGACGGCACGCCGGCCGCCGACCTGCTGGCCGACGCGGCCGGCAAGCTGGCCGCCGGCTCGATCGGCGACGAGCACCTCGCGGCGCTC
>NZ_BAAALT010000354.1:0-3132 GCF_039528515.1 Luedemannella flava | reverse complement strand
TGCGCCCGCGCCGGGATGCCGCACCGGGCGCGCGTCGTCGTCGTGGCCCGCGACCGGGCCGGCGGCTCCGTCGCGGAGGCCGCGTGGCGGCGGGCGGAGTCCGTCCGCGCCGAGCACGTGGTGCTGCTGCCCGACGCCGAGCCCTGGCTCGCCGACCGGCTGGCCGAACCCGCGACGGACAGGTGCGCCGACGGGCGGGTCATCGTCGTCCTGGGTGGGCGCGGCGGCTGCGGCGCCAGCGTCCTGGCCACCGCACTCGCCATCACGGGCCTCAAGCAGCGACGGGCCACGCTCCTCGTCGACGCCGACCCGCTCGGCGGCGGGGTCGACCTCGTGCTCGGCTGGGAGGAGCGCGAAGGGCTGCGCTGGCCGCAGTTGGCCGAGGCGAGTGGCCGCGTCCACCCGCCCGCGCTGGTCTCGGCGCTGCCCAGCATCGGCAACCTGGCCGTGCTCTCGTTCGACCGGGGCGGCGTCGATGGCATCCCCGCGGCCGCGATGGCCGCCGCGCTCGACGCCGGCCGGCGCGGCCGCGACCTGGTCGTCGTCGACGCGCCGCGCTACTTCGACGACGCCGCGCGGTACGCGCTGACCGCCGCCGACCGGGCGTACCTGCTCGTGCCGGGGGATCTGCGCGGATGCGCGGCGGCCGCGCTGGTCGCGGCCCAGGCGGCGCGGCACTGTCCCGGGCTCGCCGCCGTCGTGCGCGGGCCCGTCCCGGGGCGGGTGAGCGCCGCGGACGTCGCGGGCGTGCTCGGGCTTCCGCTCGCTGGGGTGATGCGCACGGAGCCGAACCTGGCCCGGTCGCTGGAGCGCGGCGAGGCGCCCGCCGGATCGGGGCGAGGGCCGTTGGCGCAGCTCAGCCGCCGGTTGCTGGCGGAGGTGTTCGCGTGAGTGAGCGTCAGCGAGCGAACCATCGGCTCAGTAGGAGCTCATGCCGATGCCGGAGCGCAGCGGAGGTGGCGGCATGAGCGCGCGACCCCGGCCTGATCTGGTGGATCGCGTGCGGCGGCGGCTCACCGTGACCGAGACCGGGGTGACCAGGTCGGCGGTGCTCGGGGCCGTGCTCACCGAGCCGGGGCAGGCGCCGCTGGGCAGCGCCACGCTGCGGCGGGTGTCCGACGGGGTGTTCGCCGAGATGGCCGGCGCCGGGCCGCTCGCCGACCTGCTCGCCGAACCCACCGTGACCGACGTCGTCGTCAACGGCCCGGCGGAGGTGTGGGTCGACCGGGGCGCCGGCATGGTCCGCACCGACGTCACCTTCCCCGACGCCGCCGAACTGCGCCGGCTCGCGCAGCGCCTCGCCGCCGCCTGCGGCCGGCGCCTCGACGACGCCGCGCCGTTCGTCGACGCGCACCTGCCCGACGGAAGCCGACTGCACGCCGTTCTCCCGCCGGTCGCGGTCCGTGGGCCATATCTTTCCCTGCGTACGTTCCGGCAGCGCGCGTTCGGGCTGGCCGAGCTGGTGTCGACCGGGTGCGTGGCGCCGGCGGCCGCCGACCTGCTGCGCGCCATCGTCGCCGCGCGACTGGCCTACGTCGTGTCGGGCGGGACGGGCACCGGGAAGACGACCGTGCTCAGCACGCTGCTCGGGCTCGTACCGCCGCACGAGCGGATCGTCGTCGTCGAGGACGCCGCCGAGCTGCGCCCGCCGCACCCGCACGTCGTCGCCCTGCAGGCCCGCGACGCCAACGTGGAGGCCGCCGGCGGGGTGGCCCTGCGCGACCTCGTCCGGCAGGCGCTGCGGATGCGCCCCGACCGGCTCGTGGTCGGCGAGTGCCGGGGCGCCGAGGTCGTCGACATGCTGGCCGCGCTGAACACCGGCCACGAGGGCGGCGCGGCCACGCTGCACGCCAACACAGCCGCCGACGTGCCCGCCCGGCTGGAGGCCCTGGGTCTGCTCGGCGGGGTCCCCCGCGAGGCGTTGCACGCGCAGATCGCCGCCGGCCTGCAGGTGGTGGTGCAGCTCGGCCGGGTCGACGGCCGCCGGGTCGTCTCGGAGATCGGGGTACTCGCGGCGGGCCTGCCCGTCCGGGTGGTACCCGCGTGGCGGCGCGCCGACGGGCCCGGCCCGGCCGCCGCCGCCCTCGCCCACCTGTTGCGTGCCCGGGGCGGGTGGGACGGCCCGACGACCGGGATCGCGGCCGGGCCGGGCGGGGGCCCGGCGTGACCGGGCTGGCGTGGGTGGCGGCCGCCATCGCGGTGGTCGCCTTGTTGTTGCTGGTGACGTTGCCCGGGCGCGTCCGTCGGGCCCGGTGGCGCGCGCTTGCCCGCCGGCTGAACCGGACCGGAAACGTTGATGAACCGGCCGTTGTGCCGGCGTCGCGGCCGGAGCGCGGTTCGGCGGTCACACGCGTCCGTGCCCGGCTTGCCGACCTGGCGCCGGGCGGTGTGCGTCGCGTCGCGGTGGTTACCGCCCTGGCGGGTGGCGGGCTCGTCGCGGCAACGGTCGGGCCGGTCGCGGGCGTCGTCGTCGGGGTCTACGCGGCGGTCGGGTCGGTCGCCGCCGCCCGTACGGCGCGGGCGAAGGTCGCCGCGCGGCGGTTCGACCGGGCCGTCGACGGGGTCGCGACGCTCGCCGCCGAACTGCGCGCCGGGGTCCCGGCCGAGGTCGCCGTGCGCGACTGCGCGGCGGAGCTGACCCGGGACGTGGGCCACCGGGTGGCGGCCGCCGTGACGCTCGCCGAGCGTACGGGCGCGCCGTTGGCGGCCGTCCTCGACCGCCTCGACCAGCAACTACGGGCCGCGCTGCGGCTGCGGTCCACGGTCGCGGCGCAGGCCGCCGGGGCGCGGGCGAGCGCCTGGCTGCTCGCCGTCCTGCCGCTCGCCGGGGTCGCTCTCGGGCCGGTCATGGGCGTGTCGCCCGGCGCCGTCCTGCTGGGTACGCCGCTCGGCGCCGGGTGCCTGCTGGGCGCCGTCGCGTTGCAGCTCGGCGGGCTCGCGTGGGCCGCCCGGCTGGCCCGGCCCCGTGGGGTCACCCCATGAGGTGGCGCGTGCCGGCCGGGGTCCTCGCCGGCGCCGGGCTCGGGTACGGGCTCGCCGGGTGGGCCGGCCTTGCCGGCGGTGTGGTCGTCGCCGCGGTCGCGCTGGCGTGGCTGGCCCGGCAGGAGCCCGCCGCCGTGCGGGAGGAGCGGG
>NZ_BAAALT010000353.1:0-2931 GCF_039528515.1 Luedemannella flava | reverse complement strand
GTGGCCGCCGGTGTTGCCGAAGCCGCCGTAGCTGCCGCCGTTGTTCCTGAACGGCCCGTTCCAGTTGCTGTTCCAGGACCAGGACTGCCAGGGACCCATGAGCTGCCAGTTACGCACCGGCGAGCTCCAGTTGAAGTTCCAACCGGAGCTCTGGACGCCGCTGTCGCAGGCGTCCCAGCAGGACAGCGGGGACTGTGCCGCCCGTGGGTTCGCCGCGGACGTCGCGGCCGACGCTGACTGGGCGGGAGCCAGGATCGCAAGGCCCGCGAAGGCAACCGTGGCGGCCTTCCGCATACCTCGTTTCGACATGTCACTCCTCCATATGAACGGTGGGCACGCAGCCACACGGCTCGGCTGCCGAGCGGTCCCACGTCACCCGTCCGGTGGGGTTATATCAGCTAAATCTAGACAAAACACCCATTAAAACGGCATTTAACTTAAAACGTCGCTAAATCGGTCAGACACTCCGGATTTCCCCTGCGTGTCGCGCGAAGTCGCGTCATGTACCACCTGAGATCGGGCGTACCGCGGGTAGCGCAGGTGGCGTAGATTCCCGCGAGTGACCGGCCACCCCTCGGCGCCCAGCTCCGCACACCCCCCGCAGGAGCCTGACCGGCCCTACACGCACCCCGGGGCGATCCCGCCCTACCCGGCGACAGTCGTTCCCCGCCAGCCCCTGGGCCCGCCCGCGCCGTTCGGCCCGCCCCCCGCCTACGGCCAACCGACGGCGTACGGCCCGCCGCCCGCGTACGGCCGGCCCCCGGCGTACGGCCAGCCGGCCCGGTACGGCCCGGTCGCCCCCGGCTACCCGCCCTACGGCTACGCGCCGCCGCTGGTCGCGCCCCGCCGGAAGGTCTCCTGGGGCCGCCGGATCGTGGCCGCCCTGGCGGTTGTCACGGTCCTCGGCTGCCTCGGCGCCACCGCGCTCACCGTCGTGGCGAACGCCGGCGGCGCGTTCGACCCCTCCGCCACGTGGGCGTGGCCGAGCGGCACCCCGGTCGTCGCACCGGCCCCGGCCGATCGAGCCAGCAACACGGAGTGGCGCTCCTGGGCGTACTCGGCGATGAAAGAGCTCGCCAAGGCGCAGAGCGAGGCGCTGATCAAGGGTGACGAGAACGCCTACCTCGCGGCCGTTGATCCGACCAACAAGTCGCTGATCGCCGAGCACCGCAAGCGTTTCCGGATCCTGCGCGCCCTGGGGCTCGGCCAGTGGACCGAGTCCGTCAGCGGCGCGCCGACAGACGACGGCTACCGGGCGTGGCGGGCCACGCTGACCATCGGCTACTGCGTAGGCGACGCGTCCTGCAAGCCGGTGCCGCTGCACATGCGCAGCCGGTGGGCGTACAAGGGCGGCACGCTGCGGCTGGTCAAGCTCGACGAGTCCCTGGTCTCCGACCAGGGCCCGCGGCCCTGGGAGATCGACGACCTGCAGGTCAAATCCGGCGAGCGGGTCGTCGTGGCGGCCACCTCGGCGAACGCCGGGCGGCTCGCGGCCACCGTGCGCGCCGCCGACAAGGCCGCGATCGTCGCCGACCGGTTCGCCAAGTGGGAACCCAAGCCCCAGCGCTACGTGATCTTCCTGGCCGGGCCGTCCAACTGGAAGGAGTGGTACGGCTCGGAGGCGCCCGACTGGGCCGCCGCCTGGGCCGTCCCCGTGGACAACCACACCTCCGAGGTGGTGGTCCGCACCGACCGGGTGCCGGGCAGCGAGATGGAGGGCCTGCTCACCCACGAGCTGACCCACGTGACCTCGCTCGCCGGCGCCAAGTACCACAGCAGCAGGCAGTGGTGGATGGTCGAGGGCATCGCCGACTACGCTCAGTTCAAGGGCCAGCCGGTGAGCGTCTACGACGGCCTGTCGGCGGTGCGCAACATGGTCTCCGACGGCTGGGACGGCAAGGTCGACGTCACGCCGCCCACCGAGAGCGCCTCGCTCACCGACGCGGCCAGCCGCTACGGCGTGGGCTTCCTGGCCATCCGGCACATCGCCGAGAAGCACGGCGAGGCGAAGATGCTGGCCTTCTTCGGCGACGTCATGCACAAGGGGTACACGCTGGACAAGGCCGCCCGCGACGCCATCGGCATGTCCTGGACCAGCTTGAACCGCGAGTGCGCGGAGTACATCCGGTCGGTGGTGTAGCGAACGGGGTCGCCGATGGTGGCGATCGGTTCATAGACTCGTTCAGGTGCGTCGCCTGCCCCTCGCCGCGCTGCTCACTACAGCCGCGCTGGCGCTGACCGCCGCGTCCTGCGACACCTCGGACGACGGGATCAGCACCGACAACGTCCGCCGCGCCACGGTGAGCGAGGTGGTCGACGTCCCGGCGACGATCACCGCCCGCGCCGCCGCGACGCTCAGCGCCCCCTCCGACGGCCGGCTCGCCAGGCTGACCGTCACGTCGGGCACCCGGGTGCGCAAGGGGCAGGTGATCGCGGTCATCGACGCGCCCGCCGCGCGCAAGCGGCTCAAGGACGCCAGAGCCGCCCTCGCCGCCGCCTCCAGCGTCGGCGGGGTCCCGTCGATCGGGCTCACCGGCCTGTCCGACCAGGTCGACGCGGCCGCCGACGACTCGTTCACCGCGGCGCGCGCCGCGGCCGCGCACATCACCGACGCGGAGGTACGCGCGGCGCTGCTCAAGCAGCTCGCGGCCGCCGAAAAGCGGTACAAGGCCACCTCGACCCAGGCCCGTAAGGTCGTCGGCCAGGTGCAGTCGGGGCTGGCCGGGGTCGGCGACGCGCTCGCCGCCCTCGGATCCGCCCAGCGGGCCCAGGCCAAGGCTGCGTACGACCTGGCCAAGACCACCGTCGACGCGCTCACCCTGCGGGCCCCGATCGACGGGGTGGTCCAGTTCGGCGGCCCGCCGGCCGGGTCGAGCGGCGGCTCGCTGGCCGAGCTGCTCGGCGCGGCGACCCGCGGCGGCGTGGGCGTGT
>NZ_BAAALT010000352.1:0-2914 GCF_039528515.1 Luedemannella flava | reverse complement strand
GCTGGACCTCGCCGCGGCGCGCGGCCCGCGGCAGGCCGAGTTCGCCGCGCGGCTGCTGGCGGACCCGCCGGCGGTGCGCCGCTGGGTGCGCCGGCTGCTGGAGGACTGCGAGCAGGCGTTCTTCGCCGACGCGTGGGCCCGGGTGCTGCCCCGGCTCGCCGCCGACTCGCGACACAAGGCCGACCTCCTCACCCGCCACGGCCTGGCGGCCGCCCTCACCGCGGTCTCCCCCGCCGCCTCACTGTCAGCCGACGGCCACCGCATCCTGATCGACAAACTGCAGGACAACGCCACCACGGCGTACGGGCGGGGGGTCACCTTCATTCCGACCGCGTACGGCCGGCCGCACCTGCTCGTGGTGCACGCGGCGGGCTGGCGGCCGGTGCTGCAGTACCCGGCCACGGAGGCGGGGACCCGGCCGGTCCCGCTCGACATGGTGCGCCGGCGCATCGACGCGCTCGCGCACCCGGTGCGCCAGCGGCTGGCCCGCACGCTCGCCCGCGGGCCGCACACCACCGGCGAGCTGGCCGAGGCGTGGCAGCTCACCGCCCCCGAGGTGTCCCGCCACCTCGCCGTGCTCAAGAAGGCGGGCCTGGTCAGCACGACGCGCCGGGGCCGGTACGTGCTCTACCAGCTGGACCTGGCCGCCTCGGCCCGCCTCGGCGACGACTTCGTCGAGGCCCTGCTGCGCTAACGGGCGCCGGTCAGCCGTTCCTGCACCCGCAGCAGGCCGCGGACCGCCCACACCAGGAGCGGGAACACCAGCAGCAGGACGCCGAGCGCGTGCACCGCCCAGGCGCCGACCAGGGTCGGGCCACCCCACGAGTCCCCGTACGTGCTCGCCCAGATGCTCCCATCCTTGTCGCCCAACCCCAGGTACGGCCGGAACGGGTACGCCAGGACGTTGATCAGGACGAGGAAGCCGAGGACGAGGGTGAGCCCGGTCGCGACGACCGCGACGGGGAGCGCCAGCACGCCCCGCACCGGCCGGCGGACCGCCGCGCGCACCGCCGACGGCACCGCGACGAGCGCGGCGGCCAGCCGGCGCCACGCGGCGCGCCCGTAGGTCTGTGCCACATATCGATGCGTCACGTTCGTCATACCGCGAGTCTCGGCCCACCGGATGCCAACTGCCATCAGGGCCTTCCCGGACAGGACCCGCACGGGCGGCGGATCGCGACGCGTGAGGGTGGGTCAACTGATGGTGCTTTGATCGCCACTAGTACTCAATAGCTTGCTATAGTGGTGGTGTGAATTTGAAGGAGTGGGCGGCGGCTACCGGGGTTTCGTATGCGACCGCACGTAGGCGTTACGAGTCCGGGACGTTGCCCGTTCCTACCTACCGGCTTGGTCGGCTGATCATGGTTGGTGAACCGTTGACCGCGACCGGGCCGGATGTTGGTCAGACTGTGGTGTACGCGCGGGTGTCGTCGGTTGATCAGAAAGCGGATCTGGACCGGCAGGTTGCCCGGGTCACCGTGTGGGCAACCGGCCAACGGTTGCCGGTGGATCGGGTGGTCACGGAGATCGGGTCGGCGTTTGACGGTCACTGCAAAAGGTTTCAGGCGTTACTGGGTGACCCGTCTGTGTCCACGATCGTGGCTGAGCATCGGGGCCGGTTCGCGCGGTTCGGAGCCGAGTATGTGGAGGCTGCGCTGAGGGCCCAGGGCCGCCGGCTGCTGGTCGTTGATCCCGCCGAGGTTGACGACGACCTCGTCCGGGACGTGACCGAGATCCTCACGTCGTTGTGCGCCCGCCTGTACGGTCGTCGCGCTGCCGCGAACCGTGCCCGACGCGCGGTTCAGGCGGCCATTGAGGACCCGACGTGAAGGTGGTCCAGGCGTACCGGTTCGCTCTCGACCTGACCCCGACCCAGGAACGGGCGGTTCTCGCGCACGCGGGTGCCGCCCGGGTTGCCCATAACTGGGCGTTGGCCAGAGTGAAAGCGGTCATGGACCAGCGGGCAGCCGAACGGTCCTACGGCATTACCGACGATCAGCTCACCGACACAATGTCGTGGTCGTTGCCCGCGTTGCGTCGCGCGTGGAACACCGTTAAAGGCGAGGTGGCCCCGTGGTGGCGGGAATGTTCCAAGGAGGCGTTCAACACCGGCCTGGACGCGTTGGCGCGCGGGTTGAAGAACTGGTCAGACTCCCGCAACGGTAACCGGGCCGGCCGTCCGGTCGGGTTCCCCCGGTTCAAGTCCCGCCGGCGCACTACTCCATCGGTGCGGTTCACCACGGGCGCGATCCGGGTCGAACCTGACCGTAAGCATGTGGTCCTACCCCGGTTGGGCCGGTTGAAGCTGCACGAGTCGGCCCGCAAACTCGCCCGCCGCCTCGACAACAACACCGCCCGGATCATGTCCGCGACCGTACGCCGCGACGGACGCCGTTGGTTCGTCGCGTTCACCGTCGAGGTGCAGCGAGCAGCAAGAACTCCGCGCCGGCCCGATGTTGTTGTGGGGGTCGATGTGGGCATCAGTCACCTGGCGGTGCTGTCGACCGGCGAGATGATCGCCAATCCGCGTCACCTGGGCGCCGCGCAGCGGCGGCTCCGTGCGTTTGGCCGGGCCCTGTCCCGTAAGGTCGGCCCCGACCGCCGAACCGGCCAGCGCCCATCCGGGCGGTGGCAACGCGCGTCGACCCGCCTGGCTGGCGCGCACACACGGGTAGCGAACCTACGCCGCGACCACCTGCATAAACTCACCACCCGCCTGGCCGGCGAGTACGGCACGATTGTGGCGGAAGACCTCAACGTGGCCGGCATGCTGCGTAACCGGCGGCTCGCCCGACATGTTGCTGACGCGGGGTTCACGGAGATCCGTCGCCAGTTGGCGTACAAGACCGTATGGAACGGCGGTCGGCTTCTCGTGGCCGACCGGTGGTACCCGTCGTCCAAAACCTGCTCGGCG
>NZ_BAAALT010000351.1:0-2730 GCF_039528515.1 Luedemannella flava | reverse complement strand
GGCAGCGGCTGGCCGCGGCCGGCGTCGCCGCCACCGCGTACGCGCTGCCGCTGGCCTGCGCGGAGGGCACCACGCCGACGGCCCGGGTCCGGGTGCTCGGCCGCTTCGAGATCCTCGTCGACGACCGCCCGGTGCCCGCGTCCGCGTGGCAGTCCCGCAAGGCGCGCGACCTGGTGCGCGCGCTCGTCGCCCGGCGCGGCCGCAGCGTCGCCCGCGAGGAGCTGGTCGACCTGCTGTGGCCGGGCGACGACCTGGACCGGGCGGCGCACCGGCTCTCGGTGCTCCTGTCGATCGTCCGCACCGTGCTCGGCGAGCAGGCCCTGCTGTCCGGCGAGCGGGGCGTGGCGCTGGACCTCACCCAGGTCATCGTGGACGTCGAGGACTTCCTCACCGACGTCGCCCACGGCTGCCGGCTGTACGAGCGCGGCGCACCGGACGACGCGGGGGCGCTGCTCGCCGCGGCCGTCGCCGGCTACCCGGGCGACCCGTTCGAGGACGAGCCGTACGCCGACTGGGCCGCCCCGCTGCGCGACCAGGCCCGGGAGGCGTACCTGCGCGCGCGGCGCACGCTGGCCCGACTGGCCCGGCGGGCCGGCGACACCGGGGCCGCCGTCGACCACCTGCTCGCCATCCTGGAGCGCGACCCGTACGACGAGGGCGCCCACCGGGCCGTGGTCGACGCGCTGGTGACAGCCGGCCGGCACGGCGAGGCCCGGCGCGCGTTCGACCGCTACGTCGCGGCGATGCGGTCGATCGGCGTACCGGGCCCGGACCCGGCGCTGCTGGCGCCCGTCAGGTCCGTCGTCGGATCGCTCACCTCACGCAGGCCTGCCCGTTGACGGCCACGTTGGCCAGCACGGGCGTCGCGCCGGCGGCGCCCGTGAGCAGCACCATCGTGTCCCAGCGGCCGCCCGGCATCACCGGCCCGGCGCCGCTGGAGATGGGCGTCGAGACGTGCGCGACCACATGCCGGCCGGTCTGCGCGAAGAACGACGCCTGCGACGGGGCGATCTGCTGGTCGCCGGCGAAGTCCCACTCCAGGGTCCAGGCCGTCCAGTACGTCGTGGACAGGTTGGTGATCGAGAGGCTGACCAGGGACGACGAGGCGCCCTGGGAGGTCTCGACGGCCCGGCAGATCGGCCCGCCCGGGTCGGGCAGCGTCCGCAGCGTCAGCGGCGCCGACAGCGCCGAGTAGTTGTCCCACCGGTCGCGGGCGGAGATCCGCACCATGTAGACGGTGTCCGGGGTCAGGTAGTTCACCGTGATCGCGGTGTTCGCGGTCTCGGGCCGACCGACCGGGTTGCCGGCCGCGTCGTAGATGTGCACCAGGTAGAGGAATCCGCTGACGTCGGTGGACGGCGCCCACGCCACACTGAAGCTGATCGCGGTCACGCCGGTGAGCGTGGGCGTGCCGGGCACCGTGGGCGGGTCGCTGTCGCGCGCCGGCGTGGTCACCGCGACCGGTCGCGACGGCGCCGAGGCGTTGCGGGTGTCGCGCGCGACGACGTGGAACGCGTAGGCCGTGGCCGGGCTGAGCCCACCGACGGTGAACCCGGTGCCGGCCGTCGTGCCGACCAGCCGACCCGGCTTCTGGTAGACGTCGTAGGCCACGACGCCCCGGTCGTCACGCGACGGCGCCCAGGCGAGGCCGACGGCGTCCGGCTCGAGCGAGGTGACCACGGGGGTGCCGGGCCGGGTCGGCGGGTGGACGTCGCGGGGCGCGGCCCACGCGGTGGCCGGGCCCGTCGCGGCGGTCACGGCCGCCGCGACGAGCAACACCAGCAGAGTACGGGCACGGAGAAGCATGTCGGGGCCTCCGGGGTTGGGACGGAACGCACCGGTGCACCCACCATGCTCGCCCTACTGAGCGATAAACGTCAATGCACTGGCGGTGTCCGGGGCTTCCGTCCACCGCTCCGCGACGAGCAGCCCGGCCAGTACGATGCCGGCCACGACCAGCCCGGCGTAGCCGACCCGGTGCGCCGTCGGCCCGGCCACCTTCCCCGGCGCGACCCGCCTGAGGCCCCAGCCGACCAGCACACAGACACCGATGACGGCCAGTTGCCCGAGTTCGATGCCGACGTTGAAGGCGAGGATGCCGCTGACCGAGCTGACCTCCGCCTCCTGCAGTCGGGTCGACAGGCCGAGCCCGTGGACGAGGCCGAAGCCGAGCACAGCGGCCCCGAACAGGCGCCAGTGCAGCGGGGTGCGCGGCCGCGCGAACACGCCCACCACCCCGACGAACGCCACGCTCAACGCGATGATGATGTCGACGCGGCGCGGGCTGACGCTCGTCTCGGTGAGCGTGGCGGCGATGAGCGTGACGCTGTGCCCCAGGGCGAACAGCGAGATCATGCCGGCCGCGCGGCGCGGGCTGCCGGCGAGCAGCACGACGCCGAGGGCGAACAGCAGGTGGTCCCAGCCGAGCACCATGTGGGTGACGCCCATCCATCCGAACTCGGGGATGCTGTCGCCGGTGCCGGTGATGTCGTGGGCCAGGATGGTTGACGTGGAGAATCCGGCAGACACGCCTGATCCTTTCGGTGTTGAAGGCAGCACGGGGTGATGTGCGGACGGGTCGCGACCGGGCCGCGGAGATGGGCCGCGCGCGGGCGGCCGGCCGCAGCGCGACGAGCTACGCCACGCTGACCAGCGGGAAGACGACGAGAACGGCTCGTGGGGGCGCGCGGCCGGGCGGGCGGCGCGCCGCCCAACGCGGCGGCGCCCGAC
>NZ_BAAALT010000350.1:0-2671 GCF_039528515.1 Luedemannella flava | reverse complement strand
CGTGGCCGGAACGCGACGGCGCGGCGCCGGTGAGCGCCTCAACCGGGGCGGCCCGGGCCGAGGGCAGCGGCCACACCGGGCGTGACGAGCTGCCGGAACGCCGCGTCGAGCTGCGCGGGGGTGTGCGGCTCGTCGCCGTCGGCCCACCGCGCGAGCAGCGCCATGTAGGCCCCGACGACGCCCGCCACCAGCAGGTCGAGCGGGATGGCCGGGGCCGGGTTGTGTGCGACCAGCTGTTCGCGGACGAGCTCGCCGATGACGTACGCGATGCGGTCGCGCACGACCGTGCCGCCCCGCCGGCCGAGCAGCGCCCGGATCAGCAGCCGCTGCTCGTGGGCGTGCTCGAACATGGCCAGGCTGAAGCCGAACAGGCCCTCGCCGTCGTCGCGGTGCGCGCGCAGGAACCCGGCCAGCTCGTCCAGGCTGGCGTAGAGCACGTCGCGCTTGTCGGTGTAGTGCGCGTAGAAGGTCGACCGGCCGATGTCGGCCCGGTCGATGATCTCGGTGACCGTGACCGCCTCGTAGCCCTTCTCGAGCATCAGGTCCATGAGCGCCCGGTGGATGGCGAACCGGGTGCGGCGCACCCGGCGGTCCAGTGCCATCGCCCCTCCGTTTCGGGTCAATCACCGTGCCGGTGTCCCGTTCCGCACGGTCGCGCGGATCTGGTTGTTGACCCCGCCACCTTACCGAACGAACCATTCATTGCTGAACACATTGTTCGGAAACCGAGGGGACGAGATGGCTCATCCAGTGATCGACGTGTCGGCGGCCGGCAAGGTCTACCGCACGCCGGGCGGCGACTTCACCGCGCTGCGGGACGTGGACCTGCGGGTCGACGCCGGCGAGTTCGTCGCCGTCGTCGGCCGCTCCGGCAGCGGCAAAACCACCCTGCTGAACCTGCTCGCCGGCATCGACCGGCCCACCTCCGGCGCGGTCCGGGTGGCCGGCACCGCGGTGCACGAGCTTTCCGAGCGGCGGCTCGCCGCCTGGCGTGGGCGCTCCGTCGGGCTGGTCTTCCAGTTCTTCCAGCTGCTGCCTACCCTCACCGTCGCGGAGAACGTGATGCTGCCGATGGACTTCTGCGCCACGGTTCCGGCCCGACGTCGGCGCGCGGCCGCGCTGGCCCTGCTGGACCGGGTCGGGATCGCCGAACAGGCGGACAAGCTCCCGGCGGCGCTGTCCGGCGGGCAGCAGCAGCGCGCCGCGATCGCCCGCGCGCTGGCCAACGACCCGCCCGTACTGCTGGCCGACGAGCCCACCGGCAACCTGGACACCGCGACCGCGGCGGCGGTGCTCGACCTGTTCAGCTCGCTGACCCGGGCGGGGAAGGCGCTGGTCATGGTCACCCACGAGCGGGACGTGTCCGGGTACACCGACCGGGTCGTGACGCTCGCCGACGGCCGGGTCCTCGCCGACGCGGCGGTGCCGGCGTGACGCGCCCCCGCACCCGCAAGCTGGTCCGGGACCTGTGGCTGGCGCGCGGCCGGGTGGGCCTCATGGTGGTCGCCATCGCCGTCGCGCTGACCGGGGTCGGGGCGCTGCTCGTGGCCCGGGCCGTGATCCTGCGCGAGGCGAACGCGGCGTACGCGGCCACGAACCCCGCCTCGGCCACCCTCGACGTGGCCGGCGGCGTCGACGCCGCCCTCCTGGCAAAGGTGCGCGCCCGGCCCGGTATCGCGGACGCCGTCGCCCGTCAGACCATCACCACCCGGGTACGGGTCGACGGCGAGTGGCGCCGGATGCTGCTGTTCGTCATCGCACCCGACGACCCGCTCACCACGGGCCGGTTCCGTGTCGAGGCGGGCGCCTGGCCGGCCCCGGACGACGGGCTGCTCATCGAACGCAAGGCCGGCGCGGTCCTCGACGCCGCCGACGGCGATACGCTGGAGATCGCCGGCCCGGCCGGGACCACCGCCGCCCTGCGCGTCACCGGCACCGTGTACGACCCGGCGCTCGCCCCGGCCACCCAGGAGCGCGCCGGGTACGGGTACCTGACCCCGGCGGCCCTGACCCGGCTGGGCTTCGCTCCGGTCGCCGAACGCCTCGCCATCGTCGTGGGCGCCCCCGGCGGGGCGCGCGAGCACGACCAGGCCACTGTGGACGCTGCCGCGAGCGGGCTCGCCGACTGGCTGGCGGCCGCCGGTCACCCGGTGCACGCTGTCGAGGCGCCGCCGTACCGGCACCCGCACCAGAACCAGGTCGACACCATCACGGGGCTGTTCCTGGCGTTCGCCGTGGCGGCGCTCGCGCTGGCGGGTGTGCTCGTGGCCAGCACGCTGGGCGGGATGCTGGCCGGCCAGACCGCGCAGATCGGCGTGATGAAGACGGTCGGCGCGACGACCGGCCAGCTGCTGCGGATGTACCTCGCCGCGACGGCCGTCATCGCCGCGGCCGCCACCACCCTGGCCGTCTGGCCCGCGCTGCTCGCCGGATACGGCCTGGTGGACATGGTCACCGGACTGCTCAACGTGGACGTCACCGACCGGGGCGTGCCCTGGTGGGTGTTCAGCACGCTCGTCGCCGTCGGGCTCGCCGTACCGGTGGGGATCGCGCTCGTGCCGGTGCTGCGGGCGGCGGGGATCACCGTGCGGGCCGCCCTCGACAGCGCGGGCGGCGCCGCCCGGGTGGGCGCCCGCCGGGTCGACCGGTGGCTCGCCCGGCTCGGCGGCGG
>NZ_BAAALT010000349.1:0-2308 GCF_039528515.1 Luedemannella flava | reverse complement strand
GACGGGATCGGCGCCGGGCTGCTCGCCGTCGCGGTGACGCTGGTGGCCGTCGGCGCGCTCATCGCCACGGCCGCGTTCGCCCCGCGCCGGCGCGGGGACGGCTCGCCCTACCTGGCGCGGATCGCCGACATCCTCGACATCCTCGCGGTCGTGGCGCTCGCGCCGCTGGCCTGCGTGGTGCTGGAGCTGTTCGCCTGGGTACGCGGCCTCGGCGGGTGACCCTGGTCGGTCCCGCGCGTCCATCGCGGCGAGGGCGTCGTTAAATCCGGCAAGATGAGAGCGAAGCGTACGGTTCAGGGCGTTTCCCCGCTGGCGATCGTGCTGGCTGTTCCCGCTGTCGCGCTGGCGGCGATCGGCGTCCGGGCCTCCGCCGAGTCGGGCGAGGCGACGCGCCGTCCGGCCGCCGTGCCGTCCAAGGCCCCGACCGCGCCGCCCTTCCCGCCCGTGGGCCGGCCGCCCGTGCCCGGCAACTGGGAGATCGTCGCCCGGTACACGTTCGACCGGGGTCTCGACACCGGCCAGGTGCCCGACGACTCGGGGCACGGGCACACGCTGCAGGTCGCGAGCCGCAACGGCGGCCGGATCGTCGCCGCGACCCAGGGCGCCGGCCTCGCGGTCCGCTACCCCCGACCGTGCCGGCCGCGGCCGGTGGTCCGCTCCGCCGGGCCGGACTGCCCCCGCGCCGTCCTGCAGGCGCGCAGCTCCGACGACCTGAACCCGGGCACGCGGCCGTTCTCGTGGGGCGCGATGGTGCAGTTGCCCGCGACCGCCACGAGCCCCGGCGAGAACATCCTGCAGAAGGGGCTGCGGGCCCCGATGGGCCAGTTCAAGCTGCAGGTCGACGGGGTCGCGGGCTATCCGAGCTGCGTGATCACCGAGACGCGTACGGAGAGCTTCCACGAGGCGTTCGGCCAGGTGACGATCGCCGACGGGGGGTGGCACCGCGTCGACTGCGTACGCACCCGCGACCGGCTGGCGATCTTCGTGGACGGGTACGTCAACGACATCCGGCTCATCCCGGTGGACCTGCGGGTGAGCAACTCCATGCCGCTGCGCATCGGCGGCAAGGGCGTGTGGCGCGGCAACGACCAGTTCAACGGCGCCGTCGACAACGTGTACGTGGCCGTGGCGCAGACGCCGGTGGGCGCCCCCGGAACGGGAGCGCCCACCGGACCGTAGGAGTCAGTGCGCCTCGTGCGTGCCGTTGCCGACACCGCCGTAGGGGACGACCTCGACCTCTTCCCGCTCGCCGGACTCGATCGCCTCCTCGTGCCGCTTCCAGGACAGGCGTACCTCGGCCTCGGCCTCGGCCCGGCCCACCCAGGTGGCGCCCTCGACGCTCTTGCCGGGCTCGAGGTCCTTGTAGACCTCGAAGAAGTGCTGGATCTCCTTGCGGTCGAACTCGGAGAGGTGGTGGATATCGCGCAGGTGCTCCTGGCGCGGGTCGTCCGCGGGCACGCAGAGGACCTTGTCGTCGCCGCCGGCCTCGTCCTTCATCCGGAACATGCCGATCGCCCGGCAGCGGATCAGGCAGCCGGGGAATGTGGGCTCCATCACGAGCACGAGCGCGTCGAGGGGGTCGCCGTCGTCGCCCAGGGTCCCCTCGATGAAGCCGTAGTCGGCCGGATACTGCGTCGCGGTGAACAAAGTCCGATCGAGCCGGATCCGGCCCGTTTTGTGATCAACCTCGTACTTGTTGCGCTGCCCCTTCGGGATCTCGACCGTGACGTCGAAGTCCAACATCGCACTCCTCCGGGCTCAATGACGGCAGCCGCTGGGCCGGCTTTACGGTTAGTGTCGCGCAGAGACATCGGGGGCACGGGAAGGAGGGTCCGGTGACGAGTACCGAATCACACCCTGACGCTGGGCCCGCGGGCAGCGACGCTGGGTCCGGCGAGTCCCCCGCGGCACAGCCGAACACCGGAGTTGTCCGCCCGAACACCGACGTGGTCCGGCCCGGCACCGGTGTGGTGCGCCCCGGGTCGGCCTCCGGCGCCGCCGCGGCGTCCGCCGCCGTGCCCGAGATCGAACCGGAGCTCGGCCCGATCCACGTCGTGCTGCCCAAGATCGAACTTAAGCCCGCCAAGCAGAACCTGCTCGACAAGCTCGTCGCCCCGAAGAGCAAGAAAAAGAAGAACAAGCCAAAATCAGATAGTACGGGCGAAATGCCCGTAATTCGCGACGACGAGCCGGTCGAGCCCACCACGACGTTCACCACGCCGGTCAGCCCGCCCGCCGCACCCCCGGCGGCGCCCGCGCGGCCCGTCCCGCCACCCGCGCCGCAGGCTGCCGCGCCGGCCCGTCCGGT
>NZ_BAAALT010000348.1:0-2192 GCF_039528515.1 Luedemannella flava | reverse complement strand
TGCGGCTCGTCGGGACGGGGACGGGGACGTCGTTCATGTCTGGTGCTTCCTTCTTCCGCACTGGTGGTGGATGACGACGAGTCTGCCGAGGTTGCCATACGATTCGTGACCTCTCAAGGAAACCGTTCCAGACCTCGAAATCAGCCGGTCTCGGGGGAGAATCCGCCCGACCAGCAATCCCCCAGCGCACCAATGCGAGATATGTGCGGAGGGCACGAAAGCTGGTCGCAGGGTGTTTGGAAATTCCGACCTGGACAATCGTGGACCTGTTGAGTACCCGCGAAATAACACTTACTCAGGCCGCACCGCGCTCGGCGCTCCACCGATTGTGGCTATACATACCGAGCCGTGCTGCCTGGTGGTGACAGCACCAGCATCAGCGCTACCTTCTGCGAGTCCCGGACCCGTCGCATGGTTGCCCCATGACATTGAATCCCGTCACAACGTGGCCGCGCACCTCGCGGACAGCCCGGGTCATCCTCGCCACCTGCGCGCTGGCGGCGGCACTGTCCGTCGCCAACCCAGCGTCGGCGGTGGCCCCGGCGGGCACCAAGCCGACCTTCACCACCTGGGAGTACCTCCCTGGCGTCGCGGCTGACCTCTACCTCCCGGCACGGCGGACCCCGCACCGCGTGCCGCTTGTGGTGCTCGTGCCGGGCGGGGGCTGGCAGACGGCCGACCGCAGCGGTCTGGGCCAGCTCGCCGAGGCCCTGGTCGCGAAGGGCATCGCGGTCAACAACGTCACGTACCGGGTGGGTACCGAGGCGTCCCGGTTCCCTGTGCCCGCGCAGGACGTGACCTGCGCGGTGGACGCCTCAGTCGCCGCGCTGAAGCGCGCCGGGTTCCACCCCGGCCCGGTCGTCCTGGTCGGCCACTCGGCGGGCGCCCACCTCAGTTCGCTGGCCGCATTCGGCGCGGCCTCATTCCGCTCCCCTGCCTGCCGCTACCCGCATTCCCAGGTGGATGGATGGGTCGGCCTGTCCGGAATCTACGACCTGACCGTGGTCGGTCAGTGGTCCTGGACGATGATGGGCGGCACCGCCGAGGAACTGCCCGACCTCTACGCCGGGGCGGCCACGGGGACATACCTCGTCGGCGGTCGCCGGACCCACATCGACGCCCTGGTCGTTCATGGGACTGCCGATGAGCTGATCCCGACGTTCATTGCCACGGACTTCGCGACGCTGCTACGTGAACGGGGGTACGACACGCAGGTGGAGCTGATCGATGGAGCGGGCCACAACGACACGTACCAGGCTCCCGTCATCGCCGACGCCCTGCTGCGTTGGCTGGGCCAGGTCGAGGACCAACCACGCCGGTAGCCCAGCTGGCCCGACGGCGTCCTCTGGATTAGTCCGGTTGGCGCGACCGTGCCGCCGTCGCGCGCAGCGCTGCGTGAGTTCCCCTACCCCTGGCTGCACTACCTGCGGCGGGTGTCCGCGTTGATGCGCTCCTCGCACCTGCCGTGCCACAAGGACAGCAAGGGCTGCTACGTCCCCATGATTCGACGACCCGTTGTTCCTGCCCGAGGAGTCGGCAGTGGCCGGCGCTGGGGTGGTCGGCTCCGGCCAGCGCCTCCGCGCGGAGCTGCTCCGGTGCGCGCCGGTGCTCGGCATCCGGCTCGCCTCGGACGGCTCGCTGCCCGGCAGGGTCTTCTTGTCCGCGCACAACACCACCGCCGACGTCGCGGACCACGGCAAGGCCCCCTCTATGTAACCCCCTCATCGGAGGCACGACCGCGCCGCAGTGGGCGGACAAGGTCCGCCGTGAAGGCCTTGGTGAACTGCCACTGCGCGCGGGGGTTGTACACACTGCGATGTTGCCGGCTCCTCGAGATGCCGAGGTAGATCGCGGCGCAGAAGTAGATCGGCATGCTGACGAAAGCTGTCACGGCGGCGGCGATCACCACGACTCCGCCGATCGGCTTTAACACCTCAGTGTGCAGTAGTGCCGCGCCGATGCCGAACGCGAGGAAGGCGAGGATGCCGGTCCGGAAGGTCACTACGGAGACGCGATAGGACGCGCGAGACCGCAGTTGCCCCATCTCGTCATCGGTCAGCACACGCCTCATCAGCGGAGCCATTCTGGTAGCTGGGAGTACTCGAGCCGCTGCACGTAGGTGTAGGACTCGCCGCCGACCAGACCACCGCCGGCGCCTGGTCCGACCATGATGTCCACCGTCCACACGTCCT
>NZ_BAAALT010000347.1:0-2121 GCF_039528515.1 Luedemannella flava | reverse complement strand
GGCGGCGCGCGCCGATCCGGGGTGCGCGCCGCCGGGCCATACCGCGCCCGGACGGGCGGCTACGGTGGGCCGGTGATCGATGCCGTGACGAACTGGGCCGGGAACGTGACATTCGGGGCGCGGCAGGTGCTGCGCCCCCGCTCCGTGGACGAACTGCGGCGCGTCGTCGCGCGCGGCGACCGCCTGCGGGTCCTCGGCACGGGCCACTCGTTCAACACGGTCGCCGACACCGACGGCGACCTGGTCTCGCTGGCCGACCTGCCGCCCGTCACCGACATCAACCCCGACCGTCGCACGGTGACCGTCTCCGGGGGCGTCCGCTACGGCGAGCTGGCCGTGCGCCTGCACGAGGCCGGGTACGCACTGCCCAACCTGGCGTCCCTGCCGCACATCAGCGTCGCGGGCGCGGTGGCCACGGCCACCCACGGCTCCGGCGTAGGCAACCGCAGCCTCGCCTCCGTGGTGTCGGCGCTGTCAATCGTCCGCGCGTCCGGCGACGTCGACGTCGTGACGCGCGACGACGCGACGTTCGAGGGCTCCGTCGTCGCGCTGGGCGCGCTCGGCGTGGTCGCCGACCTCACCCTCGACCTGGTGCCGGCGTTCGACGTGGCGCAGGTGGTCTACGACGACCTGCCCGGCGACACGCTCGCGGCGCACGTCGACGAGATCCTGTCCAGCGCGTACTCGGTGAGTCTGTTCACGGACTGGACCGGCGTGCCGGAGGCCGCGCCGCCCCGCGTCAACCAGGTGTGGCGCAAGTTCCGGGTGGCCGACGGTGTGGACGCGCCGCCGCGGTGGCTCGGCGCGACGCGTGCCGACTCCCCGCGCCACCCGCTCGCCGGCATGCCGACGGTCAACTGCACCGAGCAGGACGGCGTGCCCGGCCCGTGGTTCGCCCGGCTGCCGCACTTCCGGCTCGAGTTCACCCCGAGCGCCGGCGACGAGCTGCAGTCGGAGTATTTCGTCGACCGGGCCGACGCGGTCGCGGCGCTCTCGGCCGTCGGGGCCGTGCGCGACGTGGTGGCGCCGGCCCTGCAGATCAGCGAGATCCGTACGGTCGCCGCCGACGAGGCGTGGCTGTCCCCCGCGTACCGGCGCGACTGCGTCGCGCTGCACTTCACCTGGGTCGGCGACAGCGCCGCGGTGCGGCCGGCGATCGACGCGGTCGAGGGCGCGCTGGCCCCGCTGCGGCCGCGGCCCCACTGGGGCAAGCTGTTCCATCAGGCGCCGGCCTATCCGCGGCTGGCGGACGCCGTCGCGCTGGCGCGCGCCGTGGACCCCGACGGGGTCTTCCGCAACGGGTTCATCGACGCGTTTCTCTGATCTGCCTTTACCATGCAGACGCTCGCGAATCCATCGATGGAAGCGGTAAGTTTCACCGTCCCGAAAGCCTGATCGCCGGCTCTCGCACGATTTCCGACTGTCCTGGGTGCCGTGACCTTGGCTTGGTCAGATCCGAGACCGTACGGTGCGGCAAGACGCCCCGCGCGTCTTTACCTTGCCCCTCAGAAGGGAATGCACGTGTCCCGTCTCACTCGCAACCGACGGCGCTCAGCGGTCATCGCGGTGACCGCCGCGACCGCTATGGTCGCCGCGGGCGTCTGGATCGCCAACGGCATCGCGTCGGCCGGCACCCTCTCCGGCACCATCTACACGGACCCCAACTCGGCCGTCGTGAAGTGGGTCGCCGCCAACGGCAGCGACTCCCGCGTCGGCGTCATTCGCGACAAGATCGCCAGCCAGCCGGCCGCCCGCTGGGTCGCCAACTACAACCCGTCCACCATCCAGTCGGAGACCAGCGCCTACATCAGCGCCGCGAACTCCGCCGGACGGGTGCCGCTGCTGTCCGTCTACGAGATCCCGAACCGGGACTGCGGCGGCGCCAGCGCCGGCGGCGCGCCCGACTACTCCTCGTACCTGACCTGGGTGCAGAACTTCTCGCGCGGCCTGGGCAACCAGACGGTCATCATCATCCTGGAGACCGACTCGATCGCGCTGCAGACCTGCCTCAGCTCGTCGGAGCTGTCGACCCGCAACAACGCGCTGTCGCAGGCGACGCAGACCATCAAGGCGGCCAACAGCAACGCGAAGGTCTACCTCGACGGTGGCCACTCGGCGTGG
>NZ_BAAALT010000346.1:0-2030 GCF_039528515.1 Luedemannella flava | reverse complement strand
GAACGCCCCCTGCCCCGCCTCGCCGACCCGGCGCGGCGGGTGCGGGCGGCCACGACGCTCGTCCTCGCCCTGTTCCTGATGGTCGCGCTCAAGCTGGTGGCGATCCAGGTCACCGACGCCAAGGCGTACGCGGCGAAAGGGCTGGCGGACCGGCTGCACGAGGTGCCGCTGGTCGCGCCGCGGGGCAGCATCGTGGACCGCGTCGGAGCCGTCCTCGCGACGACGGTCGAGGCGCGCTACGTCTACGCCGACCCGGTCGACGTGAAGAACCCCGACCACACCGCCGAGCAGCTCTACCAGGTGCTGGGTGTGCCCAAGTCGGAGCTGCTACCCAAGCTCAAGCGGCACGTGCGCGCCGACGGCATCGAGCAGCGGTTCGTGTACCTCGCCCGGGGCATCGACATCGCGAAGGGCGACCGCGTCGCCGCGCTCAACCTGTCCGGCATCGGCGTGCGCCGGGACGAGCGCCGGATGGTCCCCGGCAACGACCTCGCGGCGAACCTGATCGGCTTCACCAACCAGGACCTCACCGGCCTCGACGGGCTGGAGTCCAGCTACAACGACCTGCTGCACGGCGAGGACGGCAAGCGCACGTTCGAGGTGGGCCAGGAGGCGGCCAACCTGGGCCACGAGATCCCGGGCGGGTACCACGAGGAGCAGCCGGCCCGGCCGGGCAGCTCGCTGCAGCTGACCATCGACCGCGACCTGCAGTACGAGGTGCAGCGGATCCTGGCCACCCGGATGGCGGAGGTCAAGGCGATCTTCGGCTGCGCGGTCGTGCTCGACGTGAAGACCGGCGAGGTGCTGGCGCAGGCGAGCTACCCGGTGTTCAACGCCGCGGACCCGTTCAGCTCGACGGCGACCGACCGGGGCGACTGCGCGACCGGCAAGCCGGTCGACCCCGGCTCGGTGCACAAGGCCATCGTGATCGGGGCGGCCCTGCAGGAGGGCGTGATCACGGCCGACAGCGCCATCCCGGTCACCACCACGGTCCGCAAGGGCGACACGACCTACTCCGACACGCACTGGCACGAGAAGAACAAGATGACGGTGCCGGGCATTCTGGCCTACTCGTCGAACGTGGGGACGATCGCGATCGCCGACCGGCTGGGCGCCCAGAAGCTCTACGAGTACCAGCGCAGGTTCGGGTTGGGCGCCTCGACGATGGAGGGTCTGCCGGGCGAGGCGGCCGGCCTGGTGCAGCCGCCGAAGAACTGGAGCGGGTCGAGCGCCGGGTCGATCCCGATCGGCATGGGCGTGTCGGTCACCCCGCTGCAGATGACGGCGGCGTACGCGGCGATCGCCAACGACGGCGTGTGGGTCCGGCCGCACCTGGTGAAGGCGACGATCGCGCCGGACGGCAGGGTCACCCCGGCGACGGCCCCGCCGACGCGCCAGGTGCTCTCCGCCGCGAACGCGCGCAGCCTCACCACCATGTTGGAGGCCGTCACCACGGTGCCGGACGCGACGGGCCTGTCGGCGGCGGTGCCCGGCTACCGGGTGGCCGGCAAGACCGGCACCGGCAAGGTCGTCAAGGACGGCAGGTACGCGTCCGGCGAGGTCGCCTCGTTCGTCGGCCTGGCGCCGGCGGATGCGCCGCGCTACGCCATCGGGGTGTTCGCGTACACGCCCGGGGGCAACGGCGGGGCGGTCGCCGGGCCGGCGTTCAAGGACATGATGACGTTCACCCTGGCGCACTTCCTGGTGCCGCCAACCGGCACAAAACCGCCCAAGTTCCGCGTTTATCCGTGATGACCGGTAGCCCGACAGGTCGCCCTGCACAGCCGCCGTCCGCGGAACGGGTAGGGTCAGCGGTCGTGTCCGGCTATCCCCGTCCCCGTGGCGTGGCACCGCGACGCCTGGTCGAGCTCAGCGACGTGCTCCGCGTCGACCCGGCCGTGGTGCGTCCCACGCTGCCCGCCGACCTGACCGTCACCGGGATCACCCACGCCAGCACCGACGTGCGCCCCGGTGACCTGTACGCCGGGCTGCCGGGCGCGAACCGCCACGGCGCCGAGTTCGCCGCCGTG
>NZ_BAAALT010000345.1:0-1893 GCF_039528515.1 Luedemannella flava | reverse complement strand
GGCCAACGCGCGCGTCGTCCACGCCCTGCTCGCGGGCGAACGCGGCCCGGTGCGCGACGCGGTGCTGCTCAACGCGGCCGCCGCGGTGGTCGCCGCGACGCCGGCGACCTCGGCACCGATCGAGGAGTTGGACAAAGCCCTCGTACGCTGCGCCGACGCCGTCGACTCGGGTGCCGCCGCCCGCACGTTGACCGCGTGGCGGGAAGCGGCTTGCCGGTTCGCAGTAGCCTCGGGGTAGGCATCGAATCGGGGGAATCCATGCTGGTACGCGATCGCGTCGGCCTGCTCGCCGTCGCCCTGGTTGTCGGGCTCGCCGGCTGCTCCACTCAGGACACGACGGCCACGATCGAGGTGGACACCCCCGTCGCGCTGGCCGACCAGGCGGTCCACATCCGGGTGACGGGTTTGCGCCCCGGTGGGACCGTCACCGTCGGTTCCCGGGCCACTGACTACCAGGGCGCGGTCTGGCGCGGTGAGGCGACCTTCACGGCGGACGACAGCGGTGTCGTCGATCTGGAGCGGGCCTGGCCGGTGTCCGGCTCCTACCAGGACGCGGACGGCATGGGCCTGTTCTGGTCGATGCGTCCACCGACCGGCGATCCGGATGCCACCTGGTTCTCTCCCCGTCTGCCGGCGGAGGCCGGCTCGTTCGAGGTCGGGCTGTCGGTCACGGTGGCCGGCCGGGAGGTGGCCGCCCGGACGCTGACGCGCGAATGGATGGCTGCCGGGGTGACGCGCCGGACGCTGAGCCTCGGCACGGACGGGGTGGTCGGCGAGCTGTACCTGCCCCCTGCCGGTGCGGTCCGGCGGCCCGGTTACCTCACCTTCGGCGGGTCCGGCGGCGGCATGGGCAACGTATTCGAGGCGGCGCTGCTCGCCTCGCACGGGCACCCGACGCTGACCCTCGCCTACTTCGGGCTGCCGGGCCTGCCGGCGACGTTGCGCGACATCCCCCTGGAATACTTCGCGACGGCGGCGCGCCTGCTGGCCGCGCAGCCGCAGGTCGACCGGGGCGCCGTCGTGGTCTCCGGCTATTCGCGCGGCAGCGAGGCGGCGCTGCTGCTCGCCAACGACCATCCTGACCTCATCCGCGGCACGGTCCTGTACGCCCCGAATGACAAGGTCGAGTCGAGCTTCCCTGCCGGAGGCGACGCGTGGACCAGGGGCGGCAAGCCGCTCAAGGAGGGGACCGACATTCCCGTCGACCGGGTCGCCGGCCCGGTCCTGGCCATCGCCGGTAGCCGCGACAGGGTCTGGTACTCCGACCCCGCCGCGCGAGAGATCATGCGACGTCTCGACGCGGTGCCCGGCGCCCTCGCCCACCACCTGTTGACCTACCCCGAGGCCGGCCATGGCGTCGGCACCCTCCCCTACCTGCCGTCCGGCGTCCGGATGGTCCACCCGGTGACCCAGGAGATCCTGGAGATGGGCGGCACCCGGGCTGCGGACGAGGCCGCGCGACGCGACTCCTGGCCGCTGGTCCTGAAATTCCTGGCCGCTATCGCCGGCACGGTGGCGGGCGCGACCCACACTGGAAGGTGACAACGGGAGGTCTGAACATGAGCGAGCAGTCGGAGCGGTGGTCCGAGGTCGGCGCGCAGATGGAGGCGCTGGCGCAGAAGGTGAAGCTGCACTTCGAGCAGTCGGGCGGCCGCGCTGAGGAGGCGCAGGACGTCCTGCAGAAGGTGCGCAACGCGGTCGGCGACGCGTTCGAGGCGAGCGGCAACGCCGTGCGCGACGACGCCGTGCGCAACGACGTGAAGGAGACCGGCCGGTTGTTCGTCGAGGCGCTGTCGGCCACGTTCGCGAAGGTCTCCGACGCGCTCAAGGAGCTCGCCGAGGCCATGCGCGAGCGCGCGCGGCCCGCCGACCAGCCCGACGAGCCGGCCGCCG
>NZ_BAAALT010000344.1:0-1859 GCF_039528515.1 Luedemannella flava | reverse complement strand
GCCGCGTTCTGATAGCGGATCTCGGTCGCGATCGCCTCGAGGGCCTCCGCCTGCCGTTCCATCGCGTCGGCCTGGCGCTCGAGGGCGAGAAACTCGTCGCTCATCGACTCACCTCGAGAGCGTTACTCTGGTTACAGTATCCGGTACGCTTACCGTGGATGCGTGCTATTTCGCTCATGGTCTCACACTTCTGGGACCGCGGACGAACCGCGCGCGCCGCTTGTTGGACCTTGGGGCGCGTGCGGCTGCTGTCCGTCGGTGTTATGTAACGACTGTACGCTAACCTCTTAGTCGTCGCCGTCCGATTTCCGAATTTCCGAAAAGAGAGGAGACGGTGATAACGGCCTTCTCGTAGGTGCTGTTGTCGGAATTGGTTGTTTCCGATAACGATACTCGTCTCGAGCGTGGGCTGTGGGCCGATACTCGAGTACTGCGGTCGATCGGGGGCTTTTTCCCGCGTGTCGTTGGGAGTAAACATGGTTCTTGTCACCAGAGAACCGCACAGACCCGTGCCCCTACACGGGTTTCCTCTCCTACAATCCTCGATGGCTCGAGTCCTGCGTGTCCTCTGTCACCCCCAACAAATCACCTATCTGTATTAAATCTTGATACCATACAGTATCATCTTCAATACCAAATGGTATTATTGACAGACGTGACACCTGCAGTTATGATAAGAAAGCGAGACGGTCGAGTCGATGCGTCCGTTGGTGTCGTGGATGACTAAGTCCGATCCTGCTATTCTCGAGTTCTTCGAGGAAACGGGGATAGCAATGCCACCAGCGGTAGTTTCGTACAATATCGTAGGCGTGTCTCATCCAACGGTCAAGAGGCGACTGCCAAATTTGGTTGAGCACGGGCTACTCGAGAAAGTCGATGATGATCGGGGTTACTACCAGATCACCGACCACGGGCGTGCGTACCTGGAAGGGGAACTCGACGCCAAGGACTTGGAAGAATAATTTTCGAAAACGGTCACAATCTCTCGCCTCGCCAGGTGACTGAACCAGTGCATACCAGAGGTGCGCGCGAGTTCTATTTGGTCGCGAGATCGAGAACAGTTTCGATAAACCAATACTCCCGGATGGAAGGATCAGTTATGATAATCACCGCCAGAATGCAAAATCGCAAGACTGCGGTTCTTCAAGTCCTCACTGGAAGGGTTCTGTCAGACGCTAATTATCATGCGTGAAACCGTCTCACGATGTGTTAATGACAGTTCGATAGTCACTATCCCCAACCTATATAACCTCGAAAACTACTGGTTGCTATCAGCACCAAAACGAACGGCGAGAAAGGGTTGACGCCGGGATGGTTGTGGACTAACCCAATCCCCCATGCGTCGGACGGTGGTACCCTACCGCTGTGAATAAGCTTTCCGACCGTTCAGGGTGCGTGAGAACACAATGGACTTGAAACAAATCAAACCGAAGTTGATCGGAAGCGAAGATGAACGGGCAGTGAGCCCGGTTATCGGGGTTGTACTAATGGTTGCCGTCACCGTCATTCTGGCAGCTGTCATCGCCGCATTCGTGATGGGTATGGGTGACGATCTTGGTGAGTCAGCACCAACAACCTCAATCGATACAAGTACTAATTCCGATTGGTTGCCAACAGATGATGCAGGTGACCTTGACCCCGACTCTGAGTTAGCATATATCTCCCACAATACTGGTGACAGTATCCAAGAAGATGATATGAGAGTTGTCGTTAGAGGTCCGAGTGACCAATCATTTGCAACACTAAATAAGGAAAATAATTGGGAAAATAATCATTTTGAGGTAGAGGCAGACGAAGAGTTCAGAGCAGGAACCACCTATACCCTCATCGCAAATGAAGAGAGCGATCTTTGGGATTAT
>NZ_BAAALT010000343.1:0-1804 GCF_039528515.1 Luedemannella flava | reverse complement strand
CGCCCGGGCGCCGCGCCGCGCGGCCCGGGCCGGGGTCCGGCCCACCGCCACCAGCCGGTGGCGCGGCGGGGCCACGGTGGACGGTCGGCGCAGCAGGCACACCCGGTCGAGCGTGGCGATGCGGTTGGCGACCTCCAGCAGCGCGCGGTGGTGGGCGGCGTGGGTCAGGTCGGCCAGGTCGAGGCCGACGTGGTCGAGCAGGGAGCGCTTGATGACGGCGACCGAGGTGCGGGGGTCCAGCGTGGCCAGCGCGGGCCGTTCGGCGAGGGTGGCGACGGTGGGGGCGCCCGCGGTGGCGAGGACGGCGCTGCCCGGCCCGCGTCGCGCGCCGCCGTCCCAGCCGACGGTGGCGTGGTCGAGCAGGAGCACGTCGGGGGCCGTCTCGCGCAGACGGCGGACGACCGCGCGGGCGGCGCCCTCGGCGAGCAGCGTGTCCGGGTCGACGAACCACACGTACCCGCCGGCCGGGTCGGGCCCGTCGGTGCCGGCCAGGCGCGTCGGGACCGCCTCCTCGGCGCGACCCACCGTGGGGTCCGCCGCGTCGTGCCGGGCGCGCCGACCGACGCCACCTGCCGTGGCCGCGGGCCCGGCCTGGCCGGTGGCGTCGCCGCGCAGTCCGGAGGCGTACTCGATGAGGGTTCTTCCGGCGGCGGCGTCGGCGGCCCGGTCGACCAGGATGAGCTCGATGTCCCCGCCGGACTGGTCGAGGATGCTGTCCAGGCAGGCACGCAGGTGCGGCGCGGCGCCGGTCACGGTGACGAGTACGCTGAGTTCAGGTACAACTCCGGCATTTGTCACATTACGTGAACGACGGGTGCGACCCGGCGGTCGCGGTCAGGCGCCGCCGAAGTCCTGGGTCCAGTAGTACCGACCGTCGGCGGCGCGGCCGACGCCCACGCCCAGCGCCTTGAGCCCGCAGTCGAGGATGTTGCGGCGGTGGTCCGGACTCTTCATCCAGCCCTCCATGACCGCCTCGGGGCTCGCGTAGCCGAAGGCGATGTTCTCCGCCCAACCGGCGTCCGCGTGGTAACCCGCCCGCTCGATGCGCTGGCCCGGAGAGCTCTTGTCCAGCCCGGTATGACTGAAATATTTGTTTTTGGCCATGTCCTTGCTGTGCGCACGGGCGGCCTGGACGAGCTTCGCGTCCCGGCGCAGCGCGCCGCAGCCCTCCCGGGCGCGCTCCGCATTGGTGAGCGCGAGGACCCGGTCCTCCAGCTCGGCATAGGCCGATGTGGGTTTTTTGGACGTGGCGGGCGCGGCGGTCGTCGGCTCGGGTGCCGTCGGGTTCGTGTTCGGGGGCGCGACCGGGCCCGTCGGCGGGACGACCGCCGAGGCGCGGGCGGCGGGGGGCACGAGCGGGCCGGTCCAGCCGATGAGGACAGGCGACAGCATCGCGCCCGTCACGCCGATCGTCAGCAGGACGCCGGCGGTCGCGAGACCGCCCAGCCGCCGACGGCGCCGGTGTCGACCATTGCCCCGGGGCACCTCGGGCAGCGCGGTTGTGCGTTGCGTCTCCCAGCCCACCTGCGGCACGGTACTGACCGTCGGCATCGGACGCAACGGCCGGATCCGCTCCCGCGCCGGTCACACCGGTCACGAGCAGCTCATAAACACATCGATAGGATTATATAGCTGATGGTCGTGGCGATCTCGCACGCCCCGCCCAGCACGTCCCCCGTCACGCCGCCGAACCGGCGCACGCAGTGCGCCGTGAGAAGAACTGAAACGACCAGCCCGGCGGCCACGGCCAGCGGCCCCGCCCACGGCCGCCCCGCACTCCACGGCCTCCATCTGGATCACCGTG
>NZ_BAAALT010000342.1:0-1759 GCF_039528515.1 Luedemannella flava | reverse complement strand
AGGAACTGCCGAGGAATAACTTGAGCTTTTGGCGGTGCGGCGTCGTTGATGTGGTATGGCCATTGCTGTGGAGATCGAGGAGTCGCTGACGGCGAAGTTGGAGGTCCTGCTGCCGCATCTCGATGAGCGGCAGCGGCGGCTGTATCTGGCGTCGGAGGCCCGAGCGCTGGGTCACGGTGGCATCGCTGCGGTGGCCCGTGCTGCGCAGGTGAGCCGGCAGACGGTTGCCGCCGGGGTCGACGAACTCGAGGAGGGTGGACAACCATCGCGACGTACCCGCCGTCCCGGCGGTGGCCGTAAGCGTCTGGCGGACACGGATCCGCGCCTGCGTGAGGCGCTGCTGTCGCTGGTAGAACCCGACTGGCGGGGCGACCCGATGTCGCCGCTGCGGTGGACAGCGAAGTCGACCCGGCGGCTGGCCGACGAGTTGAGGCGGCAGGGTCACCAGGTGTCGGCCGACACCGTGGCAGCGCTGCTCAAGCAGGAGGGATTCAGCCTGCAGGGCAACGCCAAGATGCTGGAAGGCACCCAGCACCCCGACCGCGACGCCCAGTTCCGCTACCTCAACGAGCAGGCCCGCACCCACCGTGACGAGGGCCAACCGGTCATCAGCGTGGACACCAAGAAGAAGGAACTCGTCGGCCAGTTCAAAAACGCCGGCCAGCAGTGGCTACCTGCGGGGCAGCCGGTGGCGGTCAACGTGCACGACTTCGAGGACAAACAGTTGGGCAAGGCGGTGCCCTACGGCGTCTACGACGTGGCCACCAACGCCGGGTGGGTCAACGTCGGCACCGATGGCGACACTGCCGCGTTCGCGGTCGAGTCGATTCGCCGCTGGTGGACCACGGTCGGCCGCGACACCTACCCGGCCGCTGACCGGCTGTTGGTCACCGCCGATGCCGGCGGGTCCAACGGCTACCGCACCCGGGCCTGGAAGACCGAACTGGCCGCGCTGGCCGCGCAGGCCGGTCTGACGATCACGGTGTGCCACCTACCGCCGGGCACTTCCAAATGGAACAAGATCGAGCACAGGTTGTTCTGCCACATCACCAGCAACTGGCGCGGCCGGCCCCTGACCAGCCACGAGGTGATCGTGGAGACCATCGCCGCGACCACCACCCGCACCGGCCTACGCGTCCGAGCCGCCCTCGACACCGGCCACTACCCGACCGGCGTCAAAGTCAGCGACGCCCAGATGGCCGTACTGCCCATCACCCGCCACGCCTTCCACGGCGACTGGAACTACACCCTGCACCCCGACCGACACCACCACAACAGCACCGAACAAGACCTGCCAGTCGACCTCAACCCCGACCCGGTGCCCCCGTCCCATCCTGCCCTGACAGGAATGTCCAATGCGGACTTCGAACAGCTGGCCACCACCCTGAAAGCCTTGCGCGACAGCCGACAACGGGCCAAAGAACACAACGACGAGCAGCAAGCCCGCCGCGAAGGCAGAACCCCCCACGCGCCCCGGTCGGGCCGCCCGCCCCAGCTCGCCTTCGGCGACAAAGTCCTCGCCACCGTTCTGCACCTACGGCTGCAGCTACCCCACGAGACGCTGGCCGTCATGTTCCACAGCAACCGCAGCAGCATCCGCCGGGCCATCACCGAAGTCCGACAACTGCTGGACCAGCACGGGACCACCATCACACCGACCGACCAGCCGGCACCCCTCACGACGCTTCTGCAGACGGCGACAAAGCACACCGACCCCACCGCAAAGACCAAAACGCCGAGTTAATTATCGGCAGTCCCT
>NZ_BAAALT010000341.1:0-1627 GCF_039528515.1 Luedemannella flava | reverse complement strand
CAGCAACCCGCGAGCGCGTCGAACGCGCCGACCAGCGTCGCGACCCACGCCGCGGCGTCGCCCGTCGGGTCGCCGACCCACACGAGCGGCGCGACGAACCGCAACGCGACGAGCGCCGCCGCGAGGATCAGCACCGTGGCCCGCCCCTGCGCGGCGGCCAGTTCCACCTGGTACGCGGGCGCGACCTGCGTGTATGTCCCGAACTCGGCCACCGCGTGCCGCTGCGCGGCGGGCGCGTCGAGCCCGCGCCCGGCTGCCGTCTCGGCCGCGTCGACGAGCCCGTCGCGCGCCTCGGCCAGTAGCTCCGCCTTCAGCCGCGCCGGCCCGACGAGCCGTCGGCCCAGTCCCGCGACGTACTCGTCGATGATGAGGTGCCCGTCGGTGACCCGCACGCTCCGAGCGTGACACATCCGCCGACCGACCGGTGACCGCGGGTTCCCACCTCCCGCGTGGCCTGCGATCGCCCGGGCATAGCCCGGTCAGCCCGCGGTGGCCGCGTGGTACCGGTCGGTGCTGGTGGCCTGAGCAGCCCACTCCGCGGCGTACCAGCCCTGCGCGGCGAGCAGCCCACGGTGGGTGCCCCGCTCGATGACCCGGCCGTTGTCGAGCACCAGAATCTCGTCCGCGTCGGCCACGACCGCCAACTGGTGGGCGGCGAGCAGCACCGCCGCGCGGGGCACGGCCGCGAGGGCGGCCCCGAGCACGTCGGCCGCCGCGCCCGGGTCCAGGCCCTCGGTGGCTTCATCCAGCAGGAGTACGGGCGTGGGCGCGACCAGGGCTCGGGCCAGCAGGAGCCGCTGCCGCTCCCCACCGGACAGCTGACCGCCGTCCTCGCCGACCATCCGGTCCAGCGCGTCGTGCCAGTGGTCGAGCCCGGCGACGCGCAGCGCGGCGCGGGCCGCGTCGTCGTCGATGCCCGGCCGGCCGAGGGTGAGGTTCTCCCGCACGGTGGCGTGGAAGACGTGCGCGTCGGCCATGACGCCGGTGGCGTACCGCCACGCGGTCTCCGGGTCGGGCGGCGCGCCGCCGAGCGACACGGTGCCCGCCTCCGGCACGACCGTACCGGCGACGACGGCGAGCACTGTGGACTTCCCCGACCCGCTCGGCCCCACCAGCGCCACCCGCCGCCCCGGTGCGAGATCGAGGTCCACCCCGCCGAGCGCGGGCGCCCGGTCGGCCGCGTAACGCACCCGCACCGCGCGCAACCGCACACCGCCGGCCGGCACGTCGGTGGCGCCAGGCTCCACGACCGCCGCCGGCCTCGAACCGACCGGCTCCCTGGCAGGCGCCGTCGGACCAGCAGGCTCACCAGCGCCGCCGGACCCGACCGGACCGCCCGACCGGACCGCCTCGCCCGGCGCGAGGACCGCGAGGACGCGGTCCAACGCCCCACGCAGCTGGGCATACCGGGTCGCCGCGTCCACCAGGACGCCCGTCGACTCGACGGTGACCAGCGCCAACACGACGAGGACGGCAGCGAACGCGCCGGTCGCCCGCCCGTCCGCCACGGCCGGCGCCGCGAGCACCGCGACCCCGGCGGCGGTGAGCCCCGGCAGGACCGCCGCGACACCGCTCACGGCCGAGGCCGCCCGGCCGGCCCGGCGTTCGATGGCGGCCACCCGGTCGG
>NZ_BAAALT010000340.1:0-1607 GCF_039528515.1 Luedemannella flava | reverse complement strand
CGATACTCGGTTTCCGGTTCAAGGTCGTCCTCGGCTTCCGTGCCGACAGTGTACTCGTTCGTCACTGTCTCGTTCGGCGAGCCGGTTACGCTGTCCTCGAGCACGGGCGTCTCGTCAATCTCGGAGTCGTTGTATTCGGTCTCCTCGTAGACCGTCAGCGCAACGTCTTCGGAATCGGTGTTCGTGAACTCTTCGGCGAACTCGAGATCGAGCTCAACGTAGCTCGTGTTCTCGGTCGTCTCGACCGTCGTGTTCTCGAGCTCGGTCAGCTCCGTGTCTTCGGCCGCGCCGATCGCCGCGAAGCCGACGAGTCCGATAGTGATGAGTGAGAGTGCAACGACCGCCGTGGTGATCTTCGAAAATTGCATTGTTGGAGTGTCTGCGGGTTACTTGTAAGCGATAACGTAGAACGCGCCTGCGTTCAGGATGACCGTGAACCAGCCGACGTACCACATGCTGGCGAGCGTGATCGAGACGGCCGGCACGAGTCCGGTCAGGATGTTCAGGATCACGGCCAGGAGCACAACGACGGTCTCGATGTCCGTCCAGTCCTCCGGCGTGCTCTCGTTCGTCAACCACGCGACGACGAGAATCCCCATCGAGAGGATGAACGCATACGTGATCTCAGTGCCGTGAGCCGCGTACAGTGCGTCCGTGAGCGAGACGTTGAACGGAGCGAAGAACTCGAACGTTCCGACCGCCCCCATCGCGAACGACGCCATCACGAACAACGGCGCGAGAATGCTGTCTGTCAGGTCAATACCGTCTTCCCGGCGAACCGAGCCGGGAACCATATTCTGCGGTAGGCTAAGTGCCATACGAACGCCCGCTTTCCCCGACCTGACAAAATCCTCAGGGATACCGTCGGATTACCTTGGGAAACCAGAGGTTCACCAAGCTTTATAAGAAGTGGGGTTGCTCGCCGGAGTATGGCACTGAACAAAATTCGGCGACTAGATCAGGATTCGGTCGGCGTCACGCTTCCGAAAGGAGACATGCGCGTCGAAGGCATTCTCGACGAGAACGGCGAACTCGAGGGCGATCACCACATCCATATTCGCCACGTCGACGAAGGTCAATGGACGCTCGAATTAGTTGACGGGATCGACGCCTGAACAAATCCCATCGCTGAGTTGAATACCGGTGAACAGTAGAACCCGAAGATTGATTGGGTCCGCGTTGGATGTCTCGGGTACCTCGGGCCTGACGGCTCGAGGAGGGTAATACGGCCGACGGGAGGATTGGACCTGTTGGCCGGGCCGGAATCCAAATCCACCGGCCCCAATGCACTCGTGAACGGTCGGTTTTGCCGGCCAGTCACGTTTTTGAAAACATTCACTTTGAATCGACTAGTGACCACACCTCACTTACCTAAGCCTTGCAGAGACCTCTGAACACTACAACAGTACTCCAAAGCCCGCCAATACTATAGAATCTCGTAAAAATATGGCAGCTTCGAATAGCGTCCGGATTACTTCTCGGACGTATTATTCTTAATTAGTGTTGTCTGGAACATCCATCGTCGGCTCGGCTACTGTTGAGTCAGATGGAGTATGAATTATTTGGATCGTGAATACATCTTCTGCGGGTTCACTGTCAGCTGGAGT
>NZ_BAAALT010000339.1:0-1413 GCF_039528515.1 Luedemannella flava | reverse complement strand
TGGTGGCCGATGGTGATGCTGCGTCCGGTCTTGGCGTCGGTGCACTGCGGGCGTAGCGGGCAGGTGGAGCAGTTGGGGCCGAAGTCGGCTTTGCCGGCGTGGCGGGCGTGGCCGCTGATCGGCCGGATCGGGATAGTGACCTGGTTGGGGCAGGTCACGGTGTTGTCGGCGAGGTTGATGTCGAACTGGTCTTTGGTGAACTTCCCTTTGGGCGCGACCGGTGGCTGGACCTTGGTCATCGCCCGGATCCCGGCGCGGTCGAGCTGGTCGAGGACGTCGCCGGCGCCGTAGGCACTGTCGCCGTAGACCGCGGCGGTGTCTTCTGCCGGGGTGCTTGCGGACGGGTCGGTGAGGTCGGCGATGAGATCGGCGACCGGTTCACCGTCACCAGTGTTGCCGGCGGTGACCGCGGTGGCGGTGATGAGTTCGACGT
This sequence comes from Luedemannella flava, assembly GCF_039528515.1. Taxonomy (NCBI): domain Bacteria; kingdom Bacillati; phylum Actinomycetota; class Actinomycetes; order Micromonosporales; family Micromonosporaceae; genus Luedemannella; species Luedemannella flava. Next base: position 980 of record NZ_BAAALT010000339.1, on the reverse strand, counting down.
CCGGGTCAACGGCGATGTGGCCTTTGTACCCGTCGAAGCCGCGCTGGCTGGTCTTGTGCCCATGCCTGGCATGTGGGTCCACTGTGGAGATGACTCGACCGGGGGCGACCTTGCGGGCAATGCGGACCACACCATCTTCACCGGTTTCCAGGTCCTGGCCCAGGACCGTGGCCAGCAGCCGCATCGCCTGCCCGACCGGTTCGGGCAGGTCCGGTTGCCCGTCGAGGATCTCCAGCAGGGCGTATCCGTCACGAGCGCGGGAGTCGACCAGGACCTGCCGCGCCTCGTTGTCGTCCCAGTCGATGACCGGCTTACCCGCTGTGCTGTAGTCATCCCCGCTGACCAGCACGGTCCGAAGGCGGGCGGCCCACTGCCCGCCAGCGGCGGCGAGCAGCCCGCGCACCGCGGAACGGATCAACGTGACCGTGTCCATCGTGGCGACCGCGTCATACAACGGCGTGGAGTCCAGTACCCGCCGCCGGCCCAGCAGGCCGGCAGCCCGGGCAGCGGCCAACGCCACCTCGAAGATCCGGTCCGGGCGTTGCGAGCGGCGCAGCCGCTCACGCATGTCGACCAGCACAGTGTGGGCGAACCCGATCCGGCCCGCACCATCCCAGCCGCCAACCCCGGCCGCGTAGCGCCAACGGGCGTCGAACGTAAACCGGTCTACCGCCTCGCGGTCGGACAGCCCTTCCAGCCGCTGCAACACCATCACCGTGGCAACCACCGACGGCGGCACCGACCGGCGACCGATCGCCGCGAATAGGTCCGTGAACAACCCATCCGGGAACAACACGTCACGCTCAGCGTGCAGAAACGCGAAGATCGACGTCGACGGCAGCGTCTCGTCGCACAACCGTGACACCGGATCCAACAGGTCCAGTTGCTGCGAAGCCGACCCCAAAGCCATGCCCCAAACTACTACAAATCGACTGACGGCAATGGTCGCCACGCCGGTCGCGGCCATCGTTTAACACCAG
>NZ_BAAALT010000338.1:0-1406 GCF_039528515.1 Luedemannella flava | reverse complement strand
TGTCGCCCGCCGCGCCGTCGGCGGCGACGGTCGCGCTGGGCAAGCCGCCCGTGCGCAAGCTCGCCAAGGACCTCGGCGTCGACCTGCACCTGCTCGTCGGCTCCGGGCCGCAGGGGTCGATCACCCGCGACGACGTGCACGCGGCCGTCGCGGCGCCCGCGCCGACGAAGAGCACGGGCCGCGAGCAGCGGATCCCGATCAAGGGGATCCGCAAGCACACGGCCGCGAACATGGTGGCGTCGGCGTTCACCGCGCCGCACGCGACGGTGTTCCTCACCCTGGATGTGACCCGCACGATGCGGGCGCTCGAGCGGCTCAAGGCGCTGCCCGACTGGCAGGGCACGCGCGTGTCGCCGCTGCTCCTGGTCGCGAAGGCGGCGCTGGCCGCGATCGCGAAGCACCCGATGATCAACTCGACCTGGTCGGCGGCGACCAACGAGATCATCGTCAAGGAGTACGTGAACCTGGGCATCGCGGCCGCGACCGAGCGGGGCCTGATCGTCCCGAACATCAAGGACGCCGGCGCGCTCAGCCTGCGAGAGCTGGCTGAGGCGATGAACGCCCTGGTCGGGGTCGCGCGGGAGGGTCGCACCGCGCCGGCCGACCTGGCCGGGGGCACGTTCAGCATCACGAACGTAGGCGTCTTCGGGGTCGACTCGGGCACGCCGATCCTGCCGCCCGGCGAGGCGGCGATCCTCGCCTTCGGCGTGGTCCGCGAGACGCCGTGGGTGCACAAGGGCAAGCTCAGGATCCGCCAGGTGACCACGCTGAGCCTGTCGTTCGACCACAGGATCGTCGACGGTGAACTCGGCGCGAAGTTCCTGCGTGATGTCGGCCGATTCCTGCACGATCCGGTGTCGGCGCTGCTGGGATCGGCCTGAGGGCCTAAAAACGACCTGCCGGGTGGGCGGATCCGTCCGCCCACCCGATAGGACATTCAGCCGACCGTGGGTCACCCGATCGTGGACCCGGGCTGTACGGTGTTGCTCGGTCGGCGCGACCCGATCCACCGAACCAGGAGGGCCCACCATGACGTCCGACGAGACCTACCCGGCAGAGAAGCCGGCGGAGGGCGAGTGGGCCGGGCCGCAGTCCGGCACCCAGGGGCGCTACTCGGCGTCCTCCTCGGTGGGCTCCCCGCCGCCCGCCGGCGCCGGTGCCCCGCCCCAGCCGACCACCTACGGTCAGCCCGCGACGTACGGGCAGCCGACCACCTACGGCGCGCCGCAGCCGGCCCCCGGCGGCGGTGTGTACGGCAGCCCGCAGCCCTACCAGCCCTACGGGGCGCCCGGCCAGCAGGCGGCGGCCGCCCAGCCGCCCCAGCCGTCGAGCCCGCCGCCCGGCAACCAGCCCGGCACGTACGGCACGCCGGCCGGCTTCCCGCCGGCCAACCAGCCCGCGGCCCC
>NZ_BAAALT010000337.1:0-1355 GCF_039528515.1 Luedemannella flava | reverse complement strand
CGGCAGCCGGCCCGGCCAGGGCGCGTCCGCCGCCGGGCCGGGGGTGCGCTCGTCGCCCCAGACCACGAGCCGGACCTGGTCGTCATGGCCGCGGCCGCCGTCGGCGACTCCGGTGACCACCGCCTCCGGGCCGAGCATGCCCTGCACCCGCACCAGCGCGCGCCGGGCCCGGGCCTCCGCCTCACCGACCTCGCCCCACAGCCCCGCCTGCAGGCCGGCCTGGGCGACCAGCCCGTCGGGCAGCAGCCGCAGCCGCTCGATCCCGGCGGTCGGGCGGCCTCCCCCGATGCTCCTCGCCGTGCCGGACAGCCAGCCGTCGAGCTGCCAGCGCACCCGGTCGGCGATGGCGGCCGCGTCGAGCAGCCCGTCGTGGCGCCACATCCGGTGCAGTTCCTCGCCGGCCGCGGTGCGCGCCTCGATGCCCAGCCGGGTCGCCGCCAGCCCGTGCCCGGCGAGCCGCTCGTACAGCCGTTCCGCGAGCGCCCGACCGGCGAAGGCGGCGACGTCGACCCGCTCCAACGGCGGGTCGTACTCCTCGACGGCGACCAGGTCCGGCGGTGGCGTGCGCAGGACGAGCCGCTCGTCCGCGACTCCCGCGGCGAGGCGGTGGACGTAGGCCGCGTCCGGGCCGAGTCGGGCCAGGACGTCCGCGGCGGGCAGCGCCGCGAAATCCCCGAGAGTACGCACGCCGAGCCGGCGCAGCAGGCTGGCCAGGTCGGGCCGGTCGAGGGTGGCCACGTCCATGCCGGCGAGGAACGCCGGCGTCCGGCCGGGCGCCACGATCCGCCCCTGCCGCGCGGCGAGCAGCGCGGCGAAGACCCCGTCGGCGACGCCGACCTGTGCCTCCACCCGGCACCGCAGCGCCACCTGCTCGACGAGCCGTTCGGCGGCCCGCTCCTCCCCGCCGTAGTAGTTGCCCGGCGCCTGCGCGGGCAGCGCGCACGCGCCGGGACGCACCGCCGCCACGCCGGGGGTGAGCTCCTCCACCGCGGCGAGGACCGGCTCGAAGGCCCGCGCGTCGCGGGCGGGGTCGTGCTCGACGGCGGTCAGGCCCGAGCAGCGGCCCTGTGCCTCCCGTTTGCGCAGGCCGCGCCGGACGCCCTCGGCGCGGGCCGCCTCCGAGCAGGCGATCACCCGGTTGGCGTGCAGCACCGCGACGGGCCGGTGCACGTCGACGCCCTCGATCAGGCCGGCCGCGATCACCGGCCAGTCGGGACACCACAGCAGCAACACCCGGTTCGACGTCCTCACCTCCCCACGATAGAACATAAGTTCTAATCAGCCGGGTGGGCCGCCTTGTTCAGTACACGCCCTCAAGGGATCATGTAAACCGTGAACGCGCCACGGACAACGGG
>NZ_BAAALT010000336.1:0-1245 GCF_039528515.1 Luedemannella flava | reverse complement strand
GACCGCCGGCTGTGGCAAGGCCCCGCTGGCGAGCGGCACCTACACGATCCAGAGCGGCGGCCAGAACCGCACCTACATCCTGAGCGTGCCGAGCAACTACGACCGCAACCGCCCGTACCGCCTGATCTTCGGTCTGCACTGGCTGAACGGCAGCGCCAACGACGTCGCCACCGGCGGCTCCGACGGAGCGACCTGGGCGTTCTACGGACAGAAGCAACTGTCCAACAACAGCACCATCTTCGTGGCGCCCCAGGGCATCAACGCCGGCTGGGCCAACAGCAACGGCCAGGACCTGACGTTCATCGACGCCGTGACCCAGGTGGTGCAGAACGGTCTGTGTGTCGACACGTCGCTGGTGTTCGCGATGGGCTGGAGCTACGGCGGCGCCATGAGTTACGCCCTCGCCTGCGCCCGACCGGCGGTCTTCCGCGCCGTGGTCGTCCTCTCCGGCGCGCAACTGAGCGGGTGCAACGGCGGGACGCAGCCTGTCGCGTACTTCGGCATCCACGGCACCCGCGACAGCGTCCTGAACATCTCCAACGGGCGCACGCTGCGCGACACGTTCGTACGCAACAACGGATGCACCTCCCAGAGCCCGCGCGAGCCGGGCCAGAACAGCCTGACCCACATCACCACCCTGTACTCGGGCTGCCGGGCCGGATACCCGGTCCAATGGGCCGCGTTCGACGGCGACCACGTCCCCAACCCCGTGGACGGGTCAACGTCCGCCAGCGGCACCCGGACCTGGGTCTCCGGTGAGGCCTGGACCTTCATCAGCCAGTTCACGAGCACCACCCCGCCAACGTCGGCCCCGCCGACCTCCACGCGGCCGACCTCGGCCGCCCCGAGCTCCGCACCGCCCACCTCGGCCGCGCCGACCTCCGCGCCGCCGACCTCCGCACCACCGACCTCGACCGCGCCCACCTCCGCACCGCCGACCTCGTCGGGGCCCGGTGGGGCCTGCGCCGCGAGCTACCGCACCGTCAACTCGTGGCCCGGCGGGTTCCAGGGTGAGGTCACCGTGAGGGCCGGCAGCTCCGCGATCAACGGTTGGACCGTGGGATGGACCCTCGGTAGCGGCCAGACCATCACCCAGGTGTGGAACGGCACGCTCACCACGAGTGGCTCGAACGTCTCGATCCGCAACGTCTCGTACAACGGCTCAGTGCCGGCGTCCGGGTCGACCACGTTCGGCTTCCTGGGCAGCGGTTCACCGTCGACCCCGTCGCCGACCTGCACCAGCCC
>NZ_BAAALT010000335.1:0-1222 GCF_039528515.1 Luedemannella flava | reverse complement strand
CGGGGCGGCGGCGCCAGCGCGGTGACCGCCGCGACCCGGGCGGCCGTCTCGCGGGCGTCCGCGACCTCGACGGCGCACACCGCGCAGTCGCGCACGTGCCGGGCGAACGCGGCCCGCTCGACGTCGTCGAGGGCGTCGAGGGCGTACGCGCCGGAAAGGGAGTGGATATCGGTGCTCATGCCGCCACCTCGCTTCGCGAGGCGTCGCCATGAGTTGAACCTGAGCTGATGGTTCGCTCGCTACGCTCGCTCACCCGACGCTCACCCCCAAACAGTCGCGCAGGCGGATGAGCCCGTCGCGCATGCGCGTCTTGATCGTGGGAAGTGCGGTGCCGAGCAGGTCGGCGACCTCGCGGTAGGTGTGCCCGCCGTAGTACGCCAGGGTGATCGCCTCGCGCTGCAGCTCGGTGAGGCCCTTCAGGCAGCGGCGCACCTGCTGCTGTTCCAACCGCGCCGTCGCCGCCTCGACCACCTCGTCGTACGGGGTGTCGACGGTCGCCACCCGGCGCTCCCGATCGACGCTGGCCTGCGCCGTCCGGACCCGGTCCACCGACCGCCGGTGCGCGATCGTGAGCACCCACGCGGCCCCCGAACCCTTGGCCGCGTCGAAGCGGCCGGCGGTGCGCCACACCTCGACCAGGACCTCCTGGGTGACCTCCTCGGCCTGCGCCGGGTCGCGGACCACCCGCCGGGCGATCCCGTACACCTTGGGCGCGAGCAGGTCATACAGCTCGCCGAAGGCGCGCTCGTCCCCGCGCGCCACGAGCGTCAGCAACTCGCCGGCGTCGGGCTCCGCCGGCGGTTCGCCGCCCGGCCTTTCCGCCGGCATCCGACCAGGTCTCACCCGTCACACCCTTCCACGCGGCCGTCACCCCGTATTCGGCGCGGGGGGCAGGGCGGATGGGTTGCTCACCCGGACAGGCAGCCGCCCCCGGGCAGCGTCCCGACGACCGCGTCGGTCACCGGCTCGCCGAAGTCGTACTGGAACGCGAGGACGCACGCCCCGTCGAGGGGCACCACGTACAGGATGCTGCCCGCCGGGGCGGGGTCGGCGGCGGTGGCCACCCGCACGAGCGCGGAGCCCTGACCGGCCCCGGCCAACGCGCCGCGCACCTCCTCGACGAGGCGGGCGCGCGACGCGGCGACGGGCGGGCCGTGCAGGCACAGGTCCCGGTCCCGCTCGCAGGCGGCGTCGGTGGCGTCGGCGACCGCCCCGCGCAGCG
>NZ_BAAALT010000334.1:0-1202 GCF_039528515.1 Luedemannella flava | reverse complement strand
CGAGGCCGGCGATGACCACGCCGGCCAGCGCGGCGGTGACGGTCTCGGGCCGCACCATCGCGGCGCCCACGGCGTACGTGCCGAGCAGGGCGGCCATGGTGAGCCGCTCGCGGGCCAGGAGCGGATCGTCGATGAGCGCGGCGCCGATGCCGACGGCCACCGCGAGCAGGCCGGCGATGAGGACCGGCGACCACCACGGCAGCGCCAGCGCGGCGGGCATGGACAGCCCGGCCAGCGACAGGGCGACGAAGCCGACGCGGGCGTCGTTCGGCTCGGGGAGCAGGATCACCGCCGCGGCCGCCGCGAGCAGCAGCGTGGCCGGCACCTGCCAGCCGAACGGCGCGGTGGCGCTGGCCCGGTCCGTCCAGCCGGCCAGGTCGGCGACGCCCCACGGCGTGCCGGCCCGGATGACGTTGGCCGCCTCCAGGACCGCCACGGACGCGGTGACGGCGGCGATGATGCCGCCGAGGATGGCGGCCCCGAGCCGGGGGCCGCGCTGCCAGTCCAGCGGCAGCAGGTTCACCACGACGGACAGCAGCACGACCATGGCCGTGATGAGCACGAGGTCGATGCCGGGCGCGGCGAGCCCGACGAGGGCGGCGACGGCCCAGGCGAGGCCGGCCGTCGCGCCGGCCGCGCCGAGGTTCACCCCGTCGAGGGTCCGGTCGCGGCGCTGGAAGCGGGGCGGCGCGACGACGTGGTCGCCGGTCGCGGCCCGGGCGAACGCGCCGACCGCCGACGGGGCCATCCGCGCCGCCGCGAACAGGGTCTGGTTGCCGCCGTCGTCGACGGTCACCTCGAACACCCGCGCGCTCATCGACGCGATCGCGGAGGCGAGCAGCAGGATGGCGAGCGGCACGTTGAGGTTGGTCAGGCCGAGCAGCTTGACGGTGTACACGAGGCCCAGCAGGGCGACGGCGACCGCGCCGCCGGCCGTGATCGTGCGGGGCGTTTCGCCGGCGAGCTGCGCGAGCGCCGCGGCGGCGACGCTGACCGCGACGGCGAACAGGCCGACCGCCACCCGCGCGGGCGCGTCGACCTCCAGCAGGGACGCCAGGGCGTACACGGCGACGGGCAGGGAGACGGTCGCGCCGCCGCCGGCCAGGTCGCCGACCCGGTCGGCGTAGGGACCCGCCCAGCCGGGCCGGGTGTGCGCCAGCACGGCGACGGCCGCCCCCGCGGCCGCGCCCAGCGCGAACGTG
>NZ_BAAALT010000333.1:0-1193 GCF_039528515.1 Luedemannella flava | reverse complement strand
GGCGCTGCTGGCCGCCGAGGGCGCCCCGACGTGCGCCCGGTTGCTGGGCGAACGGGGCGAGCGGATCCTCGCCGAGGGCGGCGCGGCGGAGTACGTGGCGCTGGTCGCGGCGCTGCCCCGCCACCTGCGCGACGACCGGATCCGGCTGCTGTGGGGCGACGCGCTGCGGGCCACCGGCGACGCGGTCGGGGCGCTCGCGGTCTTCGCCGACCTGTGCCCCGAGGGCGACGGCTGGGATCCCGGGCTGGCCTGGCGGGTCGGGATGGTCCACTACCTGCGCGCCGAGCCCCGCGAGGCGCTGGCCACATTCGCCCGCGCCGACCTGTCCACCGGCAGTCCGCTCGACCGGGCGCTGCTGCTGGCCTGGGCCGCCTCGACACAGTGGATGCTCGGCCGGGCGGAGGCGGCCGCCGAGCACGCGGCGCGGGCCTACGAGCAGGCCGTCGCGGCCGGCGACGACCGCGCGCTGGCCGCCGCGCACGTCGCGCTGGCGCTCGCGGGCAAGGCGGCAGGCGACCCGGCGGCCGTGGTCCACCACTACGACCGGGCGCTGCACGCCGCCCGACGGGCCGGCGACGAGGTGACGGCCGCCCGGGTCCTGATCAACCAGACGCACGAGCAGCTCGCCCGCGCGCGCTACCCGCAGGCCCTCGACCTGGCCACCCGGGCCGTCCGGGCGGCCGCGCGGGGCGGCGCCGCCGGCATGCGGGTCGTGTCGCTGTGCAACGAGGCGGAGATCCTGGCCCGGCTCGGCCGCTTCGACGAGGCCATCGACCGGTACGAGCGGGTGGCGCCGATGTGCCGGCGGATGGGTTCGCGGCGCGGCGCGGTGGCCCTGCTCGCCCTCGGCGACGTGCACCGCCGGCGGGGCTGGCGGGAGCAGGCCATCGCCGCGTACCACGAGGCGGTCCGCGACGCCCGCGCCGGCGGCGAGCACCAGTCGCTCGTGCCGGCGCTGGCCGGGCTGGCCCGGTCGCTGGCCATAGTGGACAACGCCGCCGCGCACGCGCTGGCCGACGAGGCCGGGTCGCTGGCCGCCGGCCCCGATCTGCTCGCGGCGCTGGTCGCGAAAGGCTGGGTGGCCCGTCACGGCGGTGACCATCCTTCGGCGCTGCGCCTGGCGGCCGAGGCGGCGCACGACCCGGGCGGGCGCGGCGAGCGCCGGTGGCTCGCCGAGACCCTCGAACTGCGGG
>NZ_BAAALT010000332.1:0-1177 GCF_039528515.1 Luedemannella flava | reverse complement strand
CGGCGGGCGCGCGGCTCACCAGCCGTTCCTCGCACGCGCGCACGATCGCGTCGTGCCGGTCGTCGGCGTCCAGTTTCAGCGCGTCGACCTCGGCGCGCGCCTCGTCTATCAGGGCCCAGAACTCCTCGGTATCCATCACGGGGTGATTATGCGTGTCCGGCGGCGCCGCACCAGGAACACGACCACGCCGGCGAGCACCAGCAGCGCGCCCGCCGCCGCGAGGCCGATCGGCACCCACGGGGTCGGCCGGGCCACGGTCACCACCAGGTAGCGGGCCACCGGCCTGCCAGCGGCGTCCACCCCGGCCGCGACCAGCGTGTGTGCGCCCGGCGGCAGGTCCGCCGGGAGCGCCACGGGGCCGCTCGCCTGCCCGGCACCGTCGGCCAGGATCGTTCCGGCCGACCGCGGCGCCGAGAACACGGTCACCGTGACGACGCTGTCCGGCGCGAACCCGCCGGCGCGCACCGTGTAGGCCGCGCCCGCGCGTACCGTGGCGCCGGCGCCGGTCGGGGCGTCCACCAGGGACAGCTCGCCGGCCTCCGCCGCCCGCTCGGGGGCGTCCCCGCCCGCGCCGACCCGCCGGACCACGACGGCCGTGGCCTGCTCGGACCGGTTGCTCCACCGCTGCAGGGCGGCGGCGAGGTCGGCGTACCCGTCCGCGTCGGGGTACAGCGCGCCCGGCGCCGGCACCGGGGCGACGGCCGTCGGGGCGGGCCGGACCGCGTGCGGGTCCTTGCCGCACAGCGTGTGGTTGGGGCGCAGCGCGTCGGCGGTGTCGGCCGCGTAGAACACGGGCAGGTCCGCGGCGCGGGCGCGCGCCACGGCGCCGGCGACGGCGTCGTTGAGCGCCGTGGTCACGTCGTCGATGAGGCGCAGTTCGGCGGGGCTGAGCAGACCCTCGCACGTGCCGGGGTCCTCGCCGGCGCCGGGGACGAGCCGCGGGTACGCCGCGACGACGATCGGCACGGCCGTCCCCCGGTCGGCACCGTTGACGACCGCGTCGATCGCCCGGTACGTCTCCAGCAGGTCGGCGCCGACGGCGGCGGCCCGGGTCCGGGCGGCCCGGTCCCCGCTGGTCGCGAACGGCGCGCACCCGGCGATGCCCGGCACGGAACCACCGCCGGCGGCCGCGGCGAACGCCCCGGCGTCGGCGTACCGGCGCAGGCAGGCGCCCCTC
>NZ_BAAALT010000331.1:0-991 GCF_039528515.1 Luedemannella flava | reverse complement strand
GCGCGTGCGAGGAACGGCTGGTGAGCCGCGCGCCCGCCGAGATCGTCCAGTTCTCCCTGCGCCAGTGGCAGCTGCGCGACCAGGCCTACCGGTACGACCTGTGGGCGGCGGCGTTCCTCATCGAGGGCTGGTGGTCCGACGACGGGTTCATGGACTTCCGCGACGGCCTCATCTCGCTCGGCCGGGACTGGTACGAGCGCGCGCTCGCGGATCCGGACTCGCTCGCCGACCATCCGGCGGTGCGCGACGGCGGGGACGTGCTCATCGGGAACGAGGACTTCGTCGGGGCGGCCCACCGGGCGTACGAGCGTCTCACCGGCGAACCGGACGGGCTCAACGAGGCGCTGGAGGCGTCCCCGGAAGCCGTCCCGCTCCGCGTCATCACCGAGCCGGTCGGGGCCCGGTGGGACGTCGAGGACGAGGACGAGATGCGCCGCCGCCTGCCGCGCCTCGCCGCGATCTTCCTGGGTTAGGCCGCCCAGCCGGGGCGGACCAGCCCTGCCTCGTACGCCAGCACGACGAGCTGGGCGCGGTCGCGCGCGCCCAGCTTCACCATCGCGCGGCTGACGTGCGTCTTCGCCGTCGCCGGGCTCACCACGAGCCGGGCGGCGATCTCCTCGTTGGACAGTCCCGCGCCGACCAGGGCCATCACCTCGCGCTCCCGGTCGGTGAGCGCGTCCAGCGCCGGCGGCGGGGTGACCGGCGCCCGGCCGGCGAAGTCGGCGATGAGCCGCCGGGTGACGCCGGGGGACAGCAGCGCCTCGCCGGCAGCCACGACCTTGACGCCGCGCACCAGGTCGGCCGGCTCGGTGTCCTTCACCAGGAACCCGGAGGCGCCGGCGCGCAGCGCCTCGTACACGTACTCGTCGAGATCGAACGTGGTGAGGATGACGATGCGGGTGCCCGCCAGCGTCGGGTCGGCGGTGATCTGCCGGGTGGCGGCGAGCCCGTCCACGCCGGGCATCCGGATGTCCATGAGCACCACGTCGGG
>NZ_BAAALT010000330.1:0-906 GCF_039528515.1 Luedemannella flava | reverse complement strand
CGACCACGCCAGCCGACAGGTCTACGTCGGCCCAGATGAGCGCCAGAGCTTCGCCGATCCGAACGCCGGTACTGAGCATGAACAGGCTCAAGTCGGGAATGTCCGACTTCACAGCGCGCTCGTTCTCCGAGACGGACTTCAGCCACAACTCGACTTGTTCAACGGTTAGGGATCGTGCGAGCTTCTTCCTACGTGAACTCTCGATCCGCCGAATCTCACGTACGGGGTTGGCATCAAGCGGTCCGCTTCGAACAGCCAAGCCCATCACGCCGGACGTGACGCTCCTGCAGAGCTTGGCGGTCGGGACCCCGGATTTCGCCTTGACCTTGTGGATGAACGTGTCCACGCGAGCGGTGGTCACCTCAGCGAGCCGCAGTTCTCCGAGCGCCGGACGAACATGCTTCTTCAACACGGACTTGTAGCTTTGCACAGTCCGCGGTGATCGAGATCCGTCCTGCACGAGTTCATCGATCTCTTGGACCCACGCGTCGGCGACCTCGTTGAAGCGGTGGTTCGGCGTCCACGTACCAGCCTTGCCCATCTTGGCACGCTCTCGCAGGGCGTTCTGCAGCTTGGATGTTGCAGCACCCTTGGTCCTACCGCGCCTTTCGACACGAACGATCTCACCATTGAAATCCCGAAAGTTGGCAATCGCACGGTGTGCCTTGCGGCCCTTGGAGTCGATCACCTCGTGCGTTCGGATCTGTCCCCAGGTCCCGATGGGGAGCGGCTCTCTAGCCATGACTACGCAGCCCCGTCGAGCGACTTGAGCCAGCCGTACACGACTTCCTGTTGGTAGCGAACGTATCGACCGATGCGAACGCCTTTCGGGCCATACCCAGTCGTACGCCACTTGTACAGGGTCGGCACCGGTACGCCGAGGAACTCGGACAGGTCCTCGATGCT
>NZ_BAAALT010000329.1:0-867 GCF_039528515.1 Luedemannella flava | reverse complement strand
CGCTTCGGAAGGGCGTCGCGAGAGACCTTCATAAGATCTTCAGAATTCCGCCGGGTCGATCTTCACAGAGCCACATGAGCCTTGGTCTCGAAGCAGTTCGGGATGCGGCCCCCCGCATACCGGGCCCACCACGACAGGCCGGCCTCGAAGGGAACCTCCCAGCGATGATCACTTCCGAAGCGACGCGACCGGGCACAACCAATGTCGCTACCCGATCCGCCGCGGGCGTCGTGGCAGCCGTGGCGGCTGTCGCGACAGCCGTCGCGGTCGGGGCGGCGTGGGCGCTACCGGACCTGCCCGGCGAGGGCTCGGTCGCGATGACCCACTACATGCAACTGCTCGCCACCAACCAGCCGTGGAACCTGCTGATATTCATGGCGGTCCCGGTGATCCTGGCCGAGACGGTCGCGGTCAGCGAACTGGCCATCCTGTTCAACAGGGCCAGCACGCCATCATGGGTACGCTCGCTCAACCGGTGGGCCGGCCTGCTCGGCGGCGTGTACTTCGTCGGCGTCTTCGGCTACCTGCTCGTGCACGCCGTGATACCGCTGACCACGGACGGTGGCTGGCGGGGACCGGCCGACATCATCGCCGTCGGGGCATACCTGTCCGGCGTCATCCCCCTGTTCGGCATCGCCCTGCTCGAATTCGGTGTCCTCGGTCGCGGACGGGACGAGACCGCTCGACTGAAGCTGCACGCCGCGCTGGTGGGCCTGTTCCTCATCGTCGCCCACCTCGCAATGATCTTCGGCATGCTCGACCCGACCCTGCTCGGCTGGCACACCGCCGGCCACGCCGGCATGCAGATGTGACATAGACATCCGACCTACCGCGGACGGCGGGCGTGGCAGTGACCACGTCCGCCGC
>NZ_BAAALT010000328.1:0-855 GCF_039528515.1 Luedemannella flava | reverse complement strand
GGGCAGCAGGCGGCGGGCCCAGCCGACCGGCCCGTCCGGGACGATCTCGTACGGCAGGTCCCACTCGGGCGCCGCCTCGACGTCGGCGACGATCACGTCGGGCACGGACCGGAACGGGGCCCCGGGCTCGTCCGGGCCGTCGACGGTGCCGACCACCACCCACAGGGGTGCCAGCTCGCCGGCGGCCCCGGCGCGCAGCGCGTCGGCGGCCAGGCGCCTCGGGTCGGCGAGGACGGGTCGGCCGGCGTACGCGGTCTCGCACGCGGCGCCGACCACGGGTGCCAGGTGTCCGGCGAGCGCCAGGGGCCCGCGCGCCACGAACCGGGAGATCAGGACCCCGGGAGCGCTCGGGGCGGCGTACCCGAGCAGGACCTTGCCGACCCGCAGGCCCAGCATCGTCACGTGGGTGAGCAGCGCGGGCAGGCCCGCCGGCGCCGTGGCGTCGTGCCCGGCCGACGGCAGCCAGTCGCCGTCGGCCCGCTCGGTGGTCCGGGGCGCCATGGCGACCAGGCGGTGCAGGCCGAGGGGGTTGGGGACGCCGAGGACGACCGAACCGCCCGGGCGGGCCGTCGCGACCAGCGTGCGCACGGCGTCGGCCCAGCTCAGCGGCGTGCCGCCGTCCACGGACGCGAGCCGGTCGACGCCGTCGAGCGCGATCACCGCGTCGTACTCGCCGGCGAGTTTGCGCAGGTCGCCACAGCGGACCGTGAGGGCCCCGCGGCCCGTCAGCGCCGCGGTGGCCGCGTCGGCGTCGGGGTGGGAGCGCAGCAGCCAGGTGACGGCCGCCCCCGCGTCGAGCAGGCGGCCCACCAGGGCCCGCCCGAGCGGGCCGGCCACAAGCACGTGCGCGCCGGG
>NZ_BAAALT010000327.1:0-850 GCF_039528515.1 Luedemannella flava | reverse complement strand
GCCGACGCGGACGCGCCGCGCGCGCACCGCGTCCGCGCCCGCATGGCCGTCATCGACCTCGCCGGCCAGGCGCTGGCCGCCATGGACGAGACGTTCGCGGCCGCCCTGGCCGACGCGGGCGACGACCCGGCGCTGCTCGCCCCGCTGCGGCTGCGGCTGGCCTGGCAGGCCATGGTCGAGGGCGCCCGCGAGCGCGGCGCGCTCGAGGCCGCCGAGGCGATCGCCCTGGCCGACCAGGCGGACGACACCGCCACGGCCGCCATGGCCGGCGGCGTGCTCGCCCAGATGGAGCGGGTACTGGGCCGTCCGCAGTACGCCGACACGCTCAAGAGCGCGCTCGCGCTGCCCGACCCGCCGATCACCGGCTGGCTGCACCTCACCCCGCGCTACGTGGCGGCCCGGTTCGCGTTCTTCGACGACGAACTCGACACCGCCCGCGCCGAGCTGCTGAGGATGCTCGCCGTGGTCGAGCCCGGCGGCGGCGAGGAGCTGTTCGAGGTGCTGCGCAGCCTCGCCGAGGTGACCTCGCGCGCCGGGCGCTGCCGGGAGGCGCTCGATTTCGCCCACCGCGCGGAGGGGGTGGCCGAGGAGTGCGGCCTGTCCCCCGGCCCTTCCTGGTACACGGTGGCCGTCGCCGAACTGGCCGGCGGCAGCCTGCCCCGTGCCCTGGCCTACGCGCGGCGCGGGGTGCGCGCCTCCGAGGAGGAGCACGACGCCATCTACCTCGTGCGCAACCTGCACGCGGTGGCGCAGGCCCGGCTGCGCACCGGCGACGTGCGCGGCGCGGCGGCCGCGCTGCGCCGCCTGCGCGACCTGCAGGCGGCGCAGCGGGTGGGCGACCCGTCGGTGG
>NZ_BAAALT010000326.1:0-848 GCF_039528515.1 Luedemannella flava | reverse complement strand
GGCCGCGCATGCCGGACAGCTCGCCATGCTCAGACCAGCGTCCGCGGGCGGACCCGGTTCGCCTGGTCGACCAGGGCGATGCGGGTGTCGGCGTCGGGCACCACCTTGGCCAGCGACCGGTAGGCGCGCTCCAGCCCGAAGCGCAGCTCGCGTTCGGTCAGCCCGTGACCGAGCACCGCGCCCGAGCCGGGCATCCCCCGGGCGCGCACCCAGTCCAGCGCCGCCCCGAGCAGCTCGACGGCCAGGCCGGCGCCGCGCTCGACGTCCAGGCGCAGCCGCTCGACCCGCGCCGACGCGTCCGCCAGGTCGCTCGCGACCAGGTGCGGCATCCGCGCGCCGAACCGGGCGCGGGCCGCCGCGATCTGCGCCGTCACGTGGTGCGCCGAGCCGTCGGGCACGGCGTCCAGGATCGTCACCGCGACGGCCCGGTCGCCGCGCCCGAGCGCGACCCGGGCCTGACCGAACGCGGCGCTCACAAACGAGCGGTCGGTGCGCCACACGCGTTCGTAGCGCTGGGCCGCGCCGGTGGCGTCGCCGCCCCGCTCGGCGGCCACAGCCAGGGCGAGCTGCGGGGCGAGCTCGCCCGGCAGTGCCGAGTACACCGCGTCGAACGCCGTCCGCGCCCGGGCCGCGTTGCCGCTGACCAGCGCGGCCACGCCCCGGAACCAGTCGACGCGCCAGTCGAGCGGGTCGCGGTCGGCGACGGCGTCCAGGTCGCGGTGCGCGCCGTCCACGTCTCCGGCCGCGAGCCGCGCCCGCGCGAGGGCGAGCGGGATCTCGGCGCTGTCGTCCGGGCCGTTGGCGGCCGCCTGCTCCAGCGCCGCCAGGTCGGCGCCCTGGGCGGCGAG
>NZ_BAAALT010000325.1:0-845 GCF_039528515.1 Luedemannella flava | reverse complement strand
GTGGCACTGTTGCAAATAGTCGGTGGTGATAAACTTATCATCCCCTTTTGCTGATGGAGCTGCACATGAACCCATTCAAAGGCCGGCATTTTCAGCGTGACATCATTCTGTGGGCCGTACGCTGGTACTGCAAATACGGCATCAGTTACCGTGAGCTGCAGGAGATGCTGGCTGAACGCGGAGTGAATGTCGATCACTCCACGATTTACCGCTGGGTTCAGCGTTATGCGCCTGAAATGGAAAAACGGCTGCGCTGGTACTGGCGTAACCCTTCCGATCTTTGCCCGTGGCACATGGATGAAACCTACGTGAAGGTCAATGGCCGCTGGGCGTATCTGTACCGGGCCGTCGACAGCCGGGGCCGCACTGTCGATTTTTATCTCTCCTCCCGTCGTAACAGCAAAGCTGCATACCGGTTTCTGGGTAAAATCCTCAACAACGTGAAGAAGTGGCAGATCCCGCGATTCATCAACACGGATAAAGCGCCCGCCTATGGTCGCGCGCTTGCTCTGCTCAAACGCGAAGGCCGGTGCCCGTCTGACGTTGAACACCGACAGATTAAGTACCGGAACAACGTGATTGAATGCGATCATGGCAAACTGAAACGGATAATCGGCGCCACGCTGGGATTTAAATCCATGAAGACGGCTTACGCCACCATCAAAGGTATTGAGGTGATGCGTGCACTACGCAAAGGCCAGGCCTCAGCATTTTATTATGGTGATCCCCTGGGCGAAATGCGCCTGGTAAGCAGAGTTTTTGAAATGTAAGGCCTTTGAATAAGACAAAAGGCTGCCTCATCGCTAACTTTGCAACAGTGCCCGCCAGTACCAGCGCAGCCGTTT
>NZ_BAAALT010000324.1:0-798 GCF_039528515.1 Luedemannella flava | reverse complement strand
GCCTGCCGCGGGCCGCGCGCCGCGGCGAGGTCCAGCGCCCGGCGCCGGCCGGCCGGGATGGCGAGCGGGTTCGCGTGGTGCGCCGGCACGGAGCCGCAGCTCGTCGTCATCAGCGCGGCCGACGCGTACGCCTCGTCGTCGAGCCGGTCGACGTCGTCCAGCTCCTCGGCGAGGGTGGCGCGCGGGCGGCCCGGCACGAAGAAGTCGGCCCGCGCCGACCGCCACAGGAAGTCCGCCTCGATCAACCGGTCGTGCAGGTCAGGCTTCAGCGCCGACGTGGTCGCCGTGACCCAGCCGTGCAGGTCGGGGTGGTGGGCGGGCTCGCTGAGCGCGTGCACCATCGCCGTCAGCTCGGCCAGCGGGGACGGCGAGAAGACGAACCTCTCGGCCGGCACGCCGGTGATGTCGATGGTCACGCCCACGCGTCCCATCCTGACAGCGGCCCGGGCCGGTGCCCGCCCCGGTTGACGGTGATCGTCAACTCATGTGCCGGTGCCGCATGGGCGCGGCGACGGTGGGCCCATGACCTTACGGGACACGGATCTGACCTGGCCGCGCCTGCTCCTGGCCGGCGGCGGGCCGCGGTACGCGGCCGCCCTGCTCATCGACGCCGTCGGCGGCGGCCTGATGCGCCCGTTCGTGCTGCTGTACGGCGTGGTCGTGCTCGACGTCGGGGTGGCCGCGGCCGGCCTCGCGTTGTCGGCGGGCCTGTTCGCCGGCCTGGCCGCGCTGCCCGTCCTGGGCCGGTGGCTCGACCGGGGCGCCCGGTCGTCGGCGGTGGCCGCGACGCTGCTGGTC
>NZ_BAAALT010000323.1:0-796 GCF_039528515.1 Luedemannella flava | reverse complement strand
TTTCGAGGGCCGTTCTTGGTTTCTAGCGGTTGTTGATCGGTGTTGACACGTATGCGTCAATCGCGGTGACTTCACCCGATTCCGTGGGTGAGGCCGACTTCCAGACCGCGTACGCGTAGTCGCGTGCGGCGTACAGATCGAGGCGACGATCGCAGGCCTCGCGGTACAGGTCGAGCAGTTGCCAGAACGCCTCCGAGGCGTAGACAGCAGTTGCATCGTTGCTGATCGCAACGACAGGTTCAGCCCGGTTCAGGCTGCTAGCGATGCTCTGGTCCAAGAAGACCAACACCAGTTCGATTTCCACGATTTCGTTGCACTTGGCCACGTACTCGGACCGTGCTTGATTCGCTGTGACGGTTCGGTTGTCCATCGGTTGCGACATGACTACCCCTAGCTGAGCAGTGCACGAATCACGGGATGAGTGGAGAACTACTTCGCAGAACCCGACGCGGCGTTGAGGGTCTTGGCCTTGTACGCGACACCGTTCCGCCCGTTGGTGGCCCACGGCATGGCCTCCAGCTCGACCGGCACGACGACGGAGCCAACGTTGACCTTCGGCATGGCATTGCCCGCCAGAGTCACGTTGATCACCTCGCCGCCCGTCTCGTCGAGCGCCATCACCTGAACCGACCAGAGCAGCTCGTTGGTGTTCCGGTCAGCCTTCTGCCGGCCGTTCTGGTCCTTCTTCTCC
The DNA here is from genome assembly GCF_039528515.1 of Luedemannella flava. Classification (NCBI taxonomy): domain Bacteria; kingdom Bacillati; phylum Actinomycetota; class Actinomycetes; order Micromonosporales; family Micromonosporaceae; genus Luedemannella; species Luedemannella flava. The sequence goes on along the minus strand of NZ_BAAALT010000323.1, from coordinate 105 downwards.
TCCACAGCCTTGGTGACCGTGAACGTCTTGCCCGTGGTGTCGATGTTCAGCTTCATGAGGAATCGCCCTTTCTAGGCGTCCGACCCGCTCCCGTTGAGCGAGTGT